>DGIK01000227.1:0-720 GCA_002393195.1 Bacteroidales bacterium UBA3824
TGCTCTCGATGTCGTCGGGATTGAGGTTGGAGATGCCGGAGAATGTACCTACTGCGCCATTGCCGAGGCTGAGGCCGTAGTCGTTGCCGCCTTTTACAACGTTTTGCATCGGCACTCCATCTACTACGTAGAGAGGCTGAGCGTTGGCAGCGTTGAGGGTGGATGCTCCACGTATCTGCACGTTCATACCGCCGCCCGGTTGACCAGAGTTGGCTGTAATCTGCACGCCTGCAGCCTTGCCCTGCAATGCCTGGTCGATGCCTGAGCCTACAAAGCCCTCGATGTCGCTTGCGCCCACAGTGATGGACGAGCCCGATATGTCAGACTTTTTCATTGTGCCGTAACCTACAACTACCACCTCGTCGATTTGCTTGGTGTCTTCCATCAAGGTTACATTGAATGTTGTGCCATTGGAGGCGTTGATCTCGGCAGTTTCGTAGCCGATATAACTAAACTCCAATGTTGAGTTGTTGCCGACGCTGAGACTGTAATTGCCGTCGATGTCCGTGATAGTACCGTTTGCAGTACCTTTTTCCAACACGTTGACACCGGGAAGCGTCTGTCCCTGTTCGTCGACCACTTTGCCGTTTACTGTCTTCTGCGCATACGACGCCGCGCTGAAACATATCAGCGTCAGCAGCACGAGCAGAGACCTTAGCAGACTGGTTTTTAGAAATCTTCTCATGTGTTTATGGATATTTTTAATTAATTGGATATAAT
>DGIK01000227.1:840-969 GCA_002393195.1 Bacteroidales bacterium UBA3824
CCGCCATAAACAAAGAGGGTACCCTCTTTGCCTTTTTTATTTTATTGCGTTATTTTATGGCCTTGTTGGCATCCACCAATCTGCAAATCGCATTTACCGAGAGCTCGGAGCGGAGACCGTCGGCGGGGG
>DGIK01000227.1:1034-1375 GCA_002393195.1 Bacteroidales bacterium UBA3824
GTTTTTGCAGTAGTCGATGAGTTGCGCCACGGATGTCTTGGCTACGTGGAGGCGTGTGTCGGAGGCGGCATAATATATATATATAGTGCCGTCGTCGTCCTTTATCCAGCCGTTGGAGAATACCACGTTGGATACATCGCCGATGCGCTCGCTGCAATGCGGCGCGAGGAAGTATCCGCCGGGGGTATAGATTACCTTGGAGGGGTCGTCAAGGGCGGTCATAAACATATAGAGGACGTAGCGAAGTCCTGCCGCAGTATTCCTGACGCCGTGGGCGAGGCACAGCCAGCCTTCGGGTGTCTTGATTGGGTGCGGACCCATACCGTTTTTGACTTCCTTGA
>DGIK01000227.1:1540-15924 GCA_002393195.1 Bacteroidales bacterium UBA3824
AGTCATCCATGGGCCGGGTATAGAACGCATACTTTCCGTCCACAAACTCGGGATGCAGCACCACATTGCGCTGCTGTCCCGAATGTGATTTGAGGTCGTCGAGGCGTTCCCAATTGACGAGGTCTTTGGTGCGGGCGATTCCGGCGTTGGCTGTTGCCATCATCGTGTCGCCTTCTGGCGCGGTGAGATCCTTGCGCTCGGTACAAAATACCCCGTAAATCCAGCCGTCTTCGTGCGCGGTAAGGCGCATATCATAGACGTTGGTATCGGGATCCGATGTCTGTGGCAGTTGGATGGGCTTGTCCCAAAACCGAAAATTGTCGATGCCGTTGGGACTTTCTGCAACGGCGAAGAATGATTTTCGGTCGGCACCTTCCACTCTCGCTACAACGATGTATTTGCCGTTGTATTTGATTGCTCCGGCATTGAAGGCGGCATTTATCATAATGCGCTCCATCAGGAAGGGGTTGGTCTTCTCGTTGAAGTCGTACCGCCATTCCAACGGTGTGTGCGCCGCCGTCAATACGGGGTATTTATATCGTGTATAAATACCATTTGAGAGTTCCTCCGGCTCGTTGGGACGAGTAAGGAGGGTGTCGTGGGTTTGTTTGAGTTTTGTAAGTCTGTCAGTAAATGTAGTCATCCTAAATTGTTTTTTAAATTATTCTCGATATATCTATTTAGTAATGTTTGGATATCTTTGTGTCATCGGATTCGCATTTGTTACCTAAAAGCAAATCATTTGTTACATCGCGTTGCTAATTTATAAAAGACAAATGTAACTAATTGTACAATTTTGATACATTTTCTTTCAATTTTGTAACATAATTACTTTGCGTATTTTGACTCAAAATGTTGATTTCCAAACAGAAAAGATTATTTGTTCAAATTTTCTACAAATATTACATCGTTGCAAGCCGCTGCATCCTGCCACCAATCGAGTTTTGCGTGGATAGAATTGTGGAGGTCGGTGAGGTTGTAAGTGTACCACGGCATGAAGTACGAATACTTGCCGCCAGCCTTGAAAATTTCGGAAATTTTGGCGATGCTGCCGTTTTCGCCCATAGCAATCATCTTGTTTGGCCAAAACTTCTGTATCGTCTCAAATTCCGTAACGCTTGCGGACGCCTTAGCCTTCTCATAATTGTCGCGGGCGATGATGTCAACGTACTTGTCGCCGGGATACCAATTGGAATCGTCCTTGCAATACCAATTTTCTGAGCCGTCGCTGCCTACGCCAATCTGCGTGGTCCACACCCAAATCAAATTGTCGAGGCCTTTCGCCTTGAAATAATCAAACATATAGACCCACAAATTTTTGTAAGCCTCTGCGCCGTCCTTGCCCCACCAAAACCAAGCGTCTTGGTCATTGCCGGTGATGGTAGCATTGCCGCTGCCCTCGTGGAACGGTCTCCAAACCACGGGAATGCCCTCTGCCTTGTATTTGAGCAATACTTCTGCCGCCTTGTCAAATGCAAATTTGATGAAATCGTTTTCCCAAGTGCCGTCTTTGACAGCGTTTTTGGCGGAGAAATACACTTGGGCGTTCCAAGATTTTTCGCTGTTGTTGACATCATTTTTGGCGGCGTAAGCCTCCTTAGACGGCACATTCAGGTGCCAACAAGCCGACACAATGCCGCCTTGCTCCCAAAGCGACTTGTAGTAGGTGATGTCTTGGTAGATGGAATTTTGCTCCCACGTGGAGCGGTCGGCGGTGAGGGTTACGAAACAGAAATCGAAGGTCTGCATCAACGGTGTCTTGCCAGTGGCGGCTTTCACGAGAGCAGCCTCGCTCTGCGGCATCGATACATTTGCCATCGTGCCGGAGATTATCTTCTTGCCGTAATTGTCAAAGAAGAATTTGTAGAGTTTTTGCACGGCGGGGTTTGCGGAGTTGATGGCAGATTCGGAGATTTTGCTATCAACCGTGTACGATGTGAAGGAGAATTGCACGGGCGCAGCGTAGCATTTGGTTTCTACGTCGGCGGCGTATATCGCATTGTCCGATACGGAGATGGTGTAGGTGGTGTTTGCTTTGATGGCAACGTCAAAGAGCAACGTGTCGCCGGAGATTTTTACGTTGGCTTTTTCGCCGTTGATTGTGATGTTGTTTTCAACGCTGAAATACTGCTTGACATTGCGGTCGTACAGCACATAGACCTTGGAGTCCTGCGCCACGTCCGTCGCGCCGTCGGCTGGGAACACCGCCTTTACTTTGGGCGCAAGCAATTCAGGATCATTGTTGTCGCCGTCGTCGTCGCCGCAGGACGACAGCATCGCCAATGCGGCAAACATTGTGGAAATCAATAAATTAGTTCTCATATTGTTGTAATTTTAGTAAAAATGGATATAAATCGTTAACGCAAAGTTAACAATAATAAATAGTATGAGCAAATATTTTTTACTCCACTTCAAATCCCAACAGCGATATGTCGTCGGTCTGTGGCAAACTGCCCTTCCAGCCAAAGATGAGGTCTTCGATGGCTTTTTTCTGCTCGGCGAAGGGCATCGGTGAAAATTCGAGCAACTTGGCGCGGAAGTTTTGAATCATTAGACGGCGTTTTTGCTCGCCGCCGGTCTGGTCGCTGCATCCGTCGGAGAATAGGTAAACCTTGTCACCGGGTTGAAAATTGATGTTTACAGGCGTGAATTTGCCTTCCTTCCTGAAATGTCCGATTGGGATGTTGTCGCCCTTGATTGTAAATACTTCGCCGTCCCTAATCATCACCATCGGACGGTGTGCGCCGGAGAAATATCCGTTTCTCGACACCTTATTATATATCAACAACGCCACGTCCATACCGTCGGTGCGCTGCTCGCCTTCTTGGTCGAGACCGAGGGCAGACGAAACCTTGTCTTTAAGGTGCGAGAGGATTTCGTCGGGCATCAGTTCGTGTTCGCCGTATTGCAGGAGCAATTGCGTCAAAAACGAAATGCCCATACTTGCCAACATTGCGCCCGGCACGCCGTGTCCTGTGCAGTCGCCGAGGCAGGCAATGATTGTGTCGCCAATCTTGCGAGTGAAATAGAAGTCGCCGCTTACGATGTGTTTGGGATAATAGACAATGCAAAAATCCTTGAACATATCCGGCTCAGGCTCAACGGCTTGCAACATTGCGCTTTGGAGACGGCTTGCGTATGTGATGCCCGAGGTGAGTTGGTCGTGGGCTTCCTGAACTTCCTTCTTCTGTGCGGCGAGGTCTTCATTGATGGCTGAGAGTTCCTCGTTGAGCATGAGGACGTTTTCATGTTGTGCGGAGATTTCCTCTTTTTGTTGTTGGAGCGCTTCGTTCTGCACCATAACTTCCTCGCGGCTCTGGTGCAATTCTGTGTTGAGGGTTACAAGGCTGTCTTTCTGTATGAAAAATTCCTCCATCATCTCCGAAATCACACCAAACTCGTTGGTTTCCTTTTTGAGCGGGAGTATCTTGTCGGTCTTGCCGGTGTCAAAACTTTCGGCGATATTTTTGAGCGGACGGGTGATTTTCACCGTCGAGTAGCGCATTATCGCAATCGTTATCAATAGGCACATAAACGCTACGAGCAAGAATATCGGCACAAAACGCTTGAACATTCCCACCAACGAATTTTTGAATACGAAATACATATAGGCAATCGTCTCATCGTTGTAATCCTTCATATCTTTGATAATCAGGTAATTGGGAAATGCAAATTCTTCGGTGTTCTTGATTTCGCTTTGGGTGAATACAAGCCCTGTTTCGGCGTTGCCAATGGCATTTTGGTATTCGGAAAGGAGTTCGTAGGAAATCTTCTTGACCATAAAGAGGTAGCCTTTTGCTTTTTCCTGACGGGTAATCATATCCGACGCGCTCACGATAGCCGCGCCGTGGTATTCGTAGAGCACGTTGCCGATGCGGTGATAAAAATCTATGAAATGCTTGTCGCCCATCAACTCAACCACCGACTTGCCCCCAAAATCATAAAACTCGATGTCTGGGCTGTCCTCCGCCTTGCGCTGATATGCTACCGCGCCCGTGGTGTCAAATACGCAAACGCAGGTCGTATTGTAATTTTCAAGCATGTAGCCGATGTTATTGAGGAGCCATTCTTCGTTTGTGCCGTTGATAAAACTCGCTATGAACTCGTCCCAAGCCGAATTGTCGCGGACGATGTTGGAATATTGCTTGGAATATACATCCAAAATCCTATTGGCAAGGATTGTGCGGTCTCCCTGTGCGAGTTGCTCGATAGCGTGCTGTTGCCTTAGTTGCATTATGTAATAAAAAACAAGGCACGACACCATCACAGCCACCCCTATCACGGAGACTTTCATTAAACCCGATTTGACTGATGTGTTTTTCATAGCAATTAATGTCGCTCAAATTTGATACCATTTTAAACGGCTCAAAAATAAAAATTTTTCAAATACATTACACCTTATTTTATATATTTTTTTTCGGGTCTCACAAAGTTTAGTAAATTGCTTATTTTTTCACTTTTTTTGCACTTTAATACAGAATTAACATTTTTTGTGTATCTTTGCGCAAAATTTATAAAAAA
The DNA here is from genome assembly GCA_002393195.1 of Bacteroidales bacterium UBA3824. Classification (GTDB taxonomy): domain Bacteria; phylum Bacteroidota; class Bacteroidia; order Bacteroidales; family UBA3824; genus UBA3824. Next base: position 6,062 of record DGIK01000227.1, read on the forward strand.
CAGAATCGCATATTATAAATTCATTCTATCAAGTTATGAACAGAAAATTAATAATGTTTCTTCTGTTGTTGTTCATCGGCATAGGCAACGCCTTGGCACAGAGGACGATAACAGGCAAAGTGACAGGAAGCGACGGCGAGCCGGTTCTTGGCGCAACCATCGCAATCAAGGGCACTACGATAGGCACTATTTCTGGCCTTGACGGCTCGTACAATCTCCACATTCCGGCGGGCAGCAATGCTGATACCATCGTGTTCTCTTACATCGGTAAACTCACTGTAATGGAACCCATCAACGGCCGCACCTCCATCAGCCCCGTGATGGAAGACGACGATGTGAACGTTGAGGAAGTCGTTGTGACGGCTCTCGGCATCTCGCGCGAGAAAAAAGCACTCGGCTATGCCGTTACAGATGTGGACGGCGACGACATCAGCAAGTCGCGCGGCGGTCTCAACAACCCAGTCAACGCATTGCAGGGCAAGGTTGCTGGCTTGCAGATTACTTCGGGCGCAGGCTCTATGGGTGGCTCCTCCAAGGTAATCATCCGTGGCAACAACTCCCTTAGCGGCAGCAACCAACCGCTGTTTGTAGTAGACGGAGTTCCGATTGAAGGCAAGGACTTCAATGACTCGGAGACGGCACGTGGTGGTGGTGGCTACGACTACGGCAACCTCATTCAAGACATCAACCCGGACGACATAGAGAACATTTCGGTGCTCAAAGGAGCGAGTGCTTCGGCTCTCTATGGCAGCCGTGCTGCCAACGGTGTTGTGATGATTACAACAAAGAAAGGTTCTAAAAGCCAAGGACTTAACGTTGAATTAACGTCAACGCTCGGTTTTGAGGTGGTAAGCAAACTGCCCAAATTGCAGAGCGAATACGGCGGCGGCTACGGATATGAAAGTCTTGATGGTTACGACGATTTTGAGACCGTAGAAATCAATGGCAAAGAATACACCGCTGTCGATTATGGTATGGACGAAAGCTGGGGCCCAAAATTTGACGGTCGTGAAGTTCTTTCGTGGTACGACCTTGCTAAATGGGAGGCCAACGGTATGAAGGGCGATCCTACTACGTCGAAGTGGGAGGCTGCAAACTCTGACATTCGCGACTTCTTCAAAGTGGGCATTTCGCAGACCACCAACATCGCTATTTCGCAGTCGGTGGACAACAGTTCGTTCCGCATTAGTTATACCAACGGCACGTTGACTGGTTACATTCCCAATTCATCGCAGGTGAAAAACACCCTCAACGTCAATGGTAATCTTGCCAGCAAAAACAAAAAACTCAATGTATTCACCAGTGTAAGTTACTTCAACAACCGCACAAAGGGTCGTCAGGAGATTGGCTACGGCGACAACAACTTCATGGTGAAGTTCACGCAGTGGGGGCAGCGTCAGCTCAATATCAACGAACTCGAAGATTTGTATGTAATGCCCGACGGCACGCAGGGCACTTGGAACCGCAATGCTTGGGATGACCCGACACCGGCTTTCCACAATAACATTTATTGGAGTCGCTATAAATGTTATGAGAACGACGAGCGTAACCGTGTATATGGCAATGTCGGCGCAAGTTACCAGATTCTGCCCTTCCTCAAAGTACAGTACAAGGCTAATCTCGACTACTTCTCCGACAAACGTTACGAGCGCAACGCTGTCGGTTCGCATGAACAGTCCAAATATATGGAAATCAACCGTTCGCAGTACGAAATCAACCACGAGTTCTTGCTCACCTACAATCAAAACTTCGGCGACTTCGGTGTGTCAGCATTCGTAGGCGGCAACATTATGAAAAAACGCTACGAATACGTCTACGGCGAAACCGTAGGCGGACTTGCAATTCCTGAATTCTACAACCTCGCCAACTCTATGACCGCTGCCGACGCATACAATCTTAGGCGTGAAAAGGGCATCAACTCGCTCTTTGGCGACGCAACATTCAGTTGGAGAAACATGGTCTATCTCGAAGCCACTGTGCGCGGCGACAAGTCGTCAACACTTCCCACAGGCAACAACGTGTACGTCTATCCCTCGGTAACGGCAAGTTTCTTGTTCTCCGAACTCACCCAGGACAAGGCTCCGTGGCTCACATACGGCAAACTCCGCGTCAACTACGCTATGGTGGGCAACGACACCGACGAGTACAGCGTATATAATACATACGGCGCATACACAAACATCGATACCAAAACGCCAGGCTACCGTCTTGCTACCACGCTTAACAATAGCGACCTCAAACCCGAATCCACCAAATCCATCGAGACGGGCATCGAACTTTCGATGTTCAACAACCGCCTCGGCCTCGACTTCACATATTACAAGACCAACACAAAGAACGAAATCCTGCCCCTCAGCGTTTCGGGTGCAACGGGATACTACTACAAAATGATTAACTCCGGCGAAATCGAGAACAAGGGCATCGAACTTGCGCTCCACGGCACTCCCGTCAAGTTTAAAGACTTCACTTGGAACACAAGCATCACCCTCGCCTCCAACAAAAACGAAGTCAAGAGCCTCATCGACGGCGTTGACTACTACCAGATAGAAGCCGCTCCGTTCCTTGTGGAAGTAGGCGCGTATGTAGGCAAGGGCTACGGAGTCATTATGGGCACCAACTATGTCTATGACGACAAGGGCAACAGATTAGTGGATGGAAATGGCCTATACATCGGCACAGACGAAAACGAAGTAATCGGCAACATCTTCCCCGACTTCACCGGCGGTTGGTCAAACACGTTCACATACAAGAACTTCGACCTCAACGTATTGCTCGACTTCTCCAAAGGTGGAGAATATTTCAGCACGACGACGCTTTGGGGCAATTACTGCGGTATGTTTGAAGAAACCGCCGCCAACAATGTCCGCGAGACCGGCATCGTTTCGGAGGGCGTTTTGGAGGACGGAACGGTCAACACAACGCCTGTTGCCGCCCGCGACTTCTATGAAAACTATTACGCTGGTCCAGCAGTGCAGAGCGTTCTCAAAAGCGACTACGTGAAACTTCGTGAAGTCAACTTGGGCTACACCTTCGGCTTTAAGCCCAACTTCTTAATCAAATCGCTCCGTCTCTCCGCATACGGACGTAACCTCGCCGTTTGGGGTCCGGACGTTAAGCACTTCGACCCCGAAATGATAGTTACCAACTCCGGCAACATTCAGGGCATCGAAGGCGGCGCAACGCCAATGGTTACAACCTTTGGTTTTACCGTCAATGTCAAATTCTAACAAAAGGAGGAAAAACAATATGAAAAACATATTAAAATACGCAATAGTTCCCTTGATTGCAGTAGGCGCAGCGGCCTGCACAGATCTTGACGAACTCAACGAGAACCCCAACAGACCCCAGACCGTTCCCTCGCACATGGTAATGAACGGCGCGGAGAAGTTCACAATGGACCACATATACGACGTATGGTTCAGCGGTCGTCAGTGCTTGCCCTATTCGCAGCAGATCGGACAGCGCAACTACACCGAGGAAGACCGCTATCGCGTGCGTCCAAGTGTCAACAACGACTACTTCTCGTACCTGTACATTGCGCTCAACAATTATCAGAACGTGATTGACCTCAACACCGATCCGGAGACCGCCGCCACCAATTCCGCATTTGGCGCTAACCAAAACCAAATAGCCGCCGCCCGAATCATGAAGGTGTGGGTATTCGACGTAATCACCGACACGTGGGGTGCCGTGCCTTACAACGAGGCTCTGAAACTTGTCAGCGACGACAAGGTGTACGCCAAGTACGACAGCCAAAAGGACATCTACGCCGCCCTCATCAAGGAACTCACCGAGGCAGCCGCGCAGATTGACGAAAACGAACCGGCTTTCACAAGCGGCGACGTCATTTTTGATGGCGACGCTTCCAAGTGGAAGAAATTTGCCAACTCACTCAAATGTCGACTTGCTGTTCACCTTTCTAAGGTTGACCCGCAATGGAAAACCTACATCGCCGAGGCATTGCAGGGCGGCGTAATGGAAAGCAACGACGACGCCGCAAAATTCACTTACAGCACGGCGGGTACAGAGTATTGTTATTTTTATGAAGGTTTCTATGTTCAGGGGCGCAATGACTTGACTATCCTCAAACCATTCGTTGACCTACTCAACGGCGATCCGGACACATACAACCAAAAGACCCACCCGTGGCAGGGTGTTGTTGACCCGCGCCTTGCTATGTACACGACGCCCAATGCCGACGGTGTATATTGCGGCATACCCTACGCCACCCCCACGGGTACGCAAGATAAGTTCCGCGCCACAACGCCCAATTGGTACAATACGCAGCCGATGGTCTTGAAGAAGGACTATGCCGTGCCGTTGATGACGTATGCCGAGTTGCAGTTTATCCTGTGCGAGTACAACGGTTTTGACACTGACCACTACAAAGCGGGTATCGAAGCCTCCATCAAATATTGGAGCGAACTTTCGGGCGTACCGGCAAACGATGACGACGTTAAGGCGTACATTGACGCGGTTTCCACCAACGTCAATGCCGAGGCTTGTGCAATACAGAAGTACATCGACCTTTACACCAACGGCACGGAGGCTTGGACGGAAATCCGTCGTACAGGCTATCCTGATCAATTGATTCGCCCGGGTGAAATCGTTTGTGAATTAGAAGGCAATCAGATTAAATTTGAGCCGCTAAACGATACTAAGGGCGATATTATTGCTCGTGTTCCGTACCCCACCATCGAGAGTACGCTCAACAAAGACGCATTTGAAGCCGCCCTCAAAGACTACTGCGATGGCTCCAACAATTATTACTCTAAGATGTATTGGGATGTCCGCAAGTCGTCTTACGACCATCCTAACAACTTGTAGTAGTATCCCAAAATCAACAATAAAAAATCCCCCGCCGTGCAGGATATTCTGCGAGGCGGGGGATTTTTTTGTTTTGTTATTTGCCGCTAATTATTTCCTGCATGGTTTCGTAACTCATACGCATATTAAGAATGTTGACTATGAATACATAATCATTAGAATAGTCCACACGATATATTATTTTGTAGTCTTTGTACAAAGTTATTGAACGATAATTATACGTATCAGTATCCAACATCTGCATAGGGCTTCCACTTTCAGGAAATACTGCCAACGAATTAGTTTTTCGTTCTAAGATTTTTAAAAGTTTTTGCGCGAAATGCTTGCCGTAATTTTCAATGCAATATTCGAAAGCCTCGTTCCAAGTCTGTCTTGCATCATCCGACCATTTGATGTTCATATCGTTTCAGCATTTGTTTGGATTCATTAATAATGTCGTTGTTGTCATACATCTTGCCCGAGACAAAGGTTTTGCGTTCTATGTCAGCGATGTGATTTTTTATTGCATCGACGGATTTGGGACAATAGATAGGCAGCGAGAAGTTGTCGGGCATTGCATCAATGTCATCTTCCTCCTCCTGCACCTCCACATACGGCAATGACGCCAAGTACGCCAATAGGAGTTTGGCTTCTTGATTTTTCTTGTTGACCCTTAATATTACCTCGTCTTCCATTTTATGATAGTTTTGATTGTTTGGCACAAAGTTGAAACAATCGGTATTAACTTGCAAATATATTTTGTTAAAATATATTAATTGCTGCATTATCGCCACCATCATATTTAACATTAATTTAATATTCAAACCTCAATTTGATACACTTCCTAAATAGTTTTTTCTAAAATAAATTGCTAATTTTGCAGTCGGAAAATCATAAAAACTTAAATATTGATTATGTCAACAATCATAAAACTAAAACAAGGCTTGGACATCAACCTTGTGGGCGAGGCGCAAAAGGCTGTTGCTAAGACAGTTGCGGCCAATGAAGTTTCGCTCAAACCATCCGACTTCGCGTGCTTCAAGCCGCATTTGGAGGTGAGGGTTGGCGACAAGGTGAAGGCGGGCTCGGTGCTGTTTACCGACAAGAACCGCCCGGAAATCCGTTTTTGCTCGCCTGTGAGCGGCGAGGTTACGGAAGTGCGCCGCGCTGAGCGCAGACGCATCACCGACGTGGTCGTTAAGGCTGACGGCAACAATGAGTACGAAAAATTCGACACCTCGAATCTTTCGTCCAAGGACGCCGTCAAGAATCTCTTGCTCCAATCTGGCGTTTGGCCGTATCTCCGCCAGCGTCCCTTCAACATCATCGCCGATCCCAAACAAGACGCTAAGGCGGTGTACATCTCCACTTTCGATTCCGCTCCGTTGGCAGCCGACTATCAGTTTGTTCTGAAAGACCAATTGGCTGATTTTCAGGCAGGTGTCGATCTCCTCTCAAAACTCGCCCCCGTCTATGTGGGCTACAACAACAAGATTAGCGGCAATATCTTCCAAAACGTCAAGAACGCAACTCTCACTGGTTTTGAAGGTCCGCACCCTGCCGGCAATGCTGGCGTGCAGATTTCGCACGTTTGCCCCGTCAACAAGGGCGAGATGGTGATTGTTGTAAATCCTCAGGACGTTGTGATTGTTGGTCGTCTTGCCAAGAGCGGCATTTACGATGCCAAGAAGACAATCGCGCTCGTGGGCGGCAAGGTAAAATCGCCCGCTTACTACTCCACGGTTGCCAATGCCAAAATCGACGGCATCATCTCCGGCAATTATGAAACCGAAGACGCCCGCATCATCGGCGGCAACGTGTTGACCGGCACCAAGTTGTCGGCAGACGGCTACCTCGGTTTCTATGACAACGAAATCTCCATCATTCCCGAAGGCAACTACTACGACTTCTTTGGCTGGGCGTTGCCGGGATTGAAGAAATACAGCTTCTCCCACACGTTCTTCTCGTGGCTCTGCCCAAAGAAGCAGTACAACCTCGACACCAACACGCACGGCGAAAAACGCGCATACGTCGTTACGGGTACTTTTGAAAAACTCGTCCCGATGGACATTCTCCCGCTCCAACTCATCAAGGCCATCCTCGCCGAAAACATCGAACTGATGGAAGAGCTCGGCATCTACGAGGTGGCAGAAGAGGATTTTGCTCTGTGCGAATTTGCCGACACTTCCAAGACCGACATTCAGGCGATCATCCGCAAGGGTCTCGACCTGATGGTGCAGGAGACGATGTAAATTGACAGTTGAAAATTGACAATTGACAATTGACAATTTGTCAATCGAAAATCAAAAATCGAAAAATCATAATTATTAAAATGAAAGCTTTAAGAAAGTATTTAGACAAGATAAAGCCTAATTTTGAGGAGGGTGGCAAGCACCCGAAACTCAAATCCACTTTCGAGGCGTTTGAGTCGTTCCTTTTTGTGCCCAACGAGACGACTGGCGCAAAGGGTGCGCACATCCGCGATGCGGTAGATCTGAAACGCACTATCACGATGGTGATTATCGCGTTGCTGCCCGCGCTCTTTTTCGGAATGTGGAATGTTGGCTACTGGCATCACGCTATGACCGGCGAAGAAGCCGGATTCTTCTGCAACTTGTTCTACGGTCTTGGTCAGGTGCTGCCCATCATCGCAGTAAGTTACATTTCGGGCTTGTTCCTCGAATTTATGTTTGCTCAAATCCGCAAGGAGCAGGTCAACGAGGGTTTCCTCGCTACTGGCCTCTTGATTCCGATGATTGTGCCCGTAGATTGTCCGCTCTGGATGGTTGCCATCGCCACAATGTTTGCCGTATTGATTGGCAAGGAAGTGTTTGGCGGCACGGGTATGAACATCGTGAACCCCGCTCTCTTGGCTCGCGCATTCCTCTTCTTCGCTTATCCCGGCAAGATGTCCGGCGACAAGGTTTGGGTTGCTGGACTTGGCGACGAAGGTACAAAGGTTGTTGACGGGTTCTCCGGCGCAACTCCCCTCGGCGAACTCGCTCACGGCACTGCATTCGACGCATTGAAGGTAGGCAATGAGCCTCTCTCTATCCTCGATATGTTCCTCGGCTATATGCCCGGTTCGATAGGCGAGACTTCTACGCTCTGCATTTTGATTGGCGCAGTAATCCTCATCTGGACTGGCGTTGCAAGTTGGAAGATTATGGTTTCAGGCGTTTTGGGCGTTTTGGGTATGGGCTTGTTGCTCAATATCTTTGGTGAATCGTCCTACACTCAGATTCCTTTCTGGTCTCACTTGTTGCTCGGTGGTTTTGCATTCGGTATCGTATTCATGGCAACCGACCCCGTTACAGCCGCTCAGACCGAGACTGGCAAATGGATTTATGGTTTCTTGATTGGCGTTGTAGCAATCTTGGTTCGCGTTGTCAACCCCGCTTTCCCGGAAGGCGTTATGTTGGCAATCCTCTTGATGAACGTTTGCGCTCCGCTTATCGACCATATCGTTGTACGTCAGAATGTTAAGCGTAGGCTCAATAGGGCAAAAGTTGCAGCTCAAAAAAACTAATTAATAACCATTAAACGAAGAATAAAGATGAATACACAAAGTAACGGTTACACGGTGGTCTATTCTGCAATAATGGTTGTTATTGTGGCTGCCGCATTGACGTTGGTGTCGCAGGGATTGAAATCTCGTCAGATAGCCAACGAGGAAAACGCCAACCGCGCAAGCATCCTCAAATCTGCCGGTATTCAGGCTGGCGAGGACGTAAGCGCAGACTTCAAAAAATATGTTACCGAAGGCTTCTTGGTAGATGCCAACGGCGCAAAGTCGGGCAATCTGGACGACGCTTTCAAGGCTGCGTCCGCGCTCGCCTCCAAGTCGGGCAAATTTGAGAATGTCGATAAGTATCCCGTGCTCGTCTTCAACAACAACGGCGAGCAGAAGTACATCGTCCCCATCGACGGCGCAGGCCTCTGGGACAGGATTTGGGGCTTTGTATCGTTGAAAAACGACTTCAATACCATCGACGGCGTTGTATTTGACCACGCTGGCGAGACCCCTGGCCTTGGCGCAGAAATGACCAACCCCAACTGGTCCAATCAGTTCAACGGCAAGGTGATGTCGGAGGGCGGCAATTTTGTTGGCGTCAAGATTTACAAGGGCGACGCAAGCAAGGACCCCAAGCATGGCATCGACGCCATCACCGGCTCCACAATGACTTCCAACGGTGTGGAGGCCATGGTAAACGATTGTCTCAAGAAATACGAAGGCTTCAAGCAATCGCTCGGCAAGACCGCAGCAGCTGCACCCGTGGCCGCCGTTAATAACAATAACGTTAACGATTAATCATCATGGCACAGACAAAAAACATAGAACTCATCAAGAATCCGCTGAACCTCAACAACCCGATTACCGTGCAGGTGTTGGGTATCTGTTCGGCTCTTGCCGTTACGGTCAAGTTGGAACCGGCCATTGTCATGGCGATTTCCGTTACCGTCGTTACGGCTCTTTCCAATCTCATCATCTCTCTCCTCCGCAACACCATCCCGTCGCGTATCCGTATCATCGTGCAGTTGATGGTGGTTTCGTTCCTCGTTATCTTGGTTGACCAAGTGCTGAAGGCGTTCATGTACGAACTCGACAAGGCTCTCTCGGTATATATCGGCTTGATTATCACCAACTGTATCGTGATGGGTCGCTTGGAGGCATTCGCACTCGGCAACAAGCCCCTTCCCGCGCTCCTCGACGGCATCGGCAACGGCTTGGGCTACGGCCTTATTCTCGTAATCGTTGCATTCGTGCGCGAGCTGTTTGGCTCTGGCCAGCTGATGGGCTTCCAGATAATTCCCCAAGGCTTCTACAGCATCGGCTACGAAAACTGCGGATTCATGCTCAATCCTCCGATGGCACTTATATTAATAGGTGTCGTAATATGGATTCAGAGGTCCAAGATGAAGGAATTGCAAGAAAAATAATTGTTGAACCTTTAATTAGACACATCAGAAAATGGAAGCATTGAATCTATTTATAAAATCGATTTTCATCGACAACATGATATTTGCGTCGTTCCTCGGAATGTGCTCTTATCTTG
>DGIK01000025.1 GCA_002393195.1 Bacteroidales bacterium UBA3824
TTCCGTGTCATCCGTGTGTTCCGTGGTAAAAATCAATATCATTATACAATGAAAAAAGTCATCATACTATTATTAATAATGTTGATGGCGGGGATTTGTGAGGCGCAATTCCTCAAAATATCCGAAACGCCAATCGAGGGATATATCCCGCTGTCAACAACAAAAGGCGTCACAGAAATTTGTTACAGCGACAACGACTACGAAGTTGTAAAGATTGCTGCAAAAATGTTGTCGTCTGACATCGAGAGCATTACGGGCAGGCGACCCGTGAGAGTAAACACCCCGAAAAACCCCGCAATCGTCGTTGGAACGCTCGGCAAAAACCCTGTGCTCGACAAACTCATCAAAAAATACAGCCTCGACACAGAATCGATAGCCGGCAAATGGGAATCATTCATAATTACAAGAGTGTTTTTAAATAAGAAAACACCGCTTTTGCTCGTCATCGGCAGCGACCGTCGCGGCACTGCGTATGGTTTGATGTCGATAAGCGAGGCTATCGGTGTGTCGCCGTGGTATTGGTGGGCAGATGTCAACCCACAGAAAAAGAACGAGTTATACATTGAAAATCGTTATTACGTTCAGGAAAGCCCGGCGGTGCAGTACCGTGGCATTTTCATCAACGACGAGAGGTTTGGCGGTTGGGCGCGTTGGGCGGAGCAGACTTTCGACAAGGAGAGCGGCAAGGTGGGTCCCAAAACTTACCAAAAAGTTTTTGAATTGCTTCTCCGTCTAAAAGCCAATTACTTATGGCCTGCAATGCATCCCGGCACACAGGCTTTCAACGGCGATGCGGAAAACGCCCGACTTGCCGACGATTACGCAATCGTAATGGGCACGTCGCACTGCGAACAGATGTTGCGCAACAACGAGGACGAATGGAAGGCGGTCAATCAACGCGCCAAAGAACGCGGCGAAAAGGGGTTGGGCGATTTCAATTACGTGACCAACCGCGCCACAATGCAAAAATACTGGGAAGACCGCGTGAAAACCAACGGCAAGTACGAAAACACTTATACTCTGGGACTTCGCGGCATCCACGATTATCCGATGGAAGGCGCAAACTCCACCGAGGAGCGCGTCGCGATAATGCAGCAAGCCATCAACGACCAACGCGAGATGCTCGCCCGCAATATCAAAAAGCCAATCGAAGAAATTCCGCAGGTGCTCTGCACTTACGAGGAAGTTTTGGACGCTTACCACAACGGCTTGAAAATTCCCGACGACGTAACTCTCTTATGGTCAGACGACAAGCACGGATATTGTCGCAACCTCAGCAACCCCGACGAACAAAAACGCAAAGGCGGCGCGGGCATTTATTATCATTTGTCGTATCACGGCGATCCTGCAAGTTGGATTTGGCTGAGTCCGTTGTCGCCGTCGTTCCTAAGTACCGAACTTACAAAGGCTTACACATTTGGCGCGAGGAAAATATGGGTGTTCAACGTCGGCGACATCAAGCCAGCCGAAAAGGAAATTTCGTTTGTAATGGAATTGGCTTGGAATCTCGACAAATGGAACCCCTCAAACGCCCACAATTACATTAAATATTGGGCTGAAAAAACATTCGGATGTGCTGTGGCTCAGGACATTGCGGACTTGATGGAGCGTTATTACAAATTGCAGGCGGGCGGCAAGGATGCCCACGTTTGGTTTGTGGATTATGACGAGGAGGAACTCGCGACTCGTCTGCGTGAAGCGCGTTCATTGAGCATCGAGGCAGAATTGTTGTCGGAACGGATTCCCAAACGTCTGCAAAACGCTTATTTTGAGTTGATTAGTTATCCAATTAAGGGCGCGGCAATGCTCAACGAATACACACTTTTGGCGCGTAGGAGTATGACAAACGGCACTTTTGGCGACAGTCTCGGCGCGATGGCGGACGCCGCCCGCGTTCAAAAGATGTTCAACGAACTTAACAATTGGACTAATCATTATAATAATGAAATCCTCGGCGGCAAGTGGCAAAACTTTTTCAATTGGCAACCTTACCATTGGTTTCGCTCCGAAAAAATCGACCCGCCAATTTGCACGCCCGAATTGTTTGTCCAGACAAAAAAATCGCTTTCGCCGCGTTTTGTGAACGTTGACAGCGCATTATCGGCTGTCGGCGCAACGATTGTCAGCGACGTTGATTGCGAAATTCCGCTGTGGATAAAGGCTGTGTCGCCAGTCAGGAATTTTTCTAAGGAAAAGGCTGACAATGTTTTTTGCAGCGTCGATTTTGACGGCAACGTCTTCGAGGCGTCGGCAACGCCAATCAACAATATTTGGCATTCGCCGATTATTGGTCCGATGTGGAGCAACGTCGGGACATTGCGCATCAAAAAAGGCGTTAACACCCTAAAAATCAACAATCTAAAAACCAATGCACGAATCGACGGAATTTTCATTGGACTTTGGCACCCATTTAAATGTCGTCCAAATCAAAGGATTGCCGCCAAAAATCTCAGCGGTTTGCACGAGGTGGACGGCAGCAAAATCGAGGTCGTAAAAGGTCTTGGTTATAATGATGGCGTTGTCGTACAACCCTTTGACACACCGAGTTACGAGGTTTCCGCTGCGCCATACGTTGAGTACGATATCGACATCAATCCCAATAATAATGAAATCGAAATCCGCACCCTGCCCACGCTTCACGTTTATGAAGGTCGCGACGCAAGATACGCGGTGCAGTTGGGCGGCGGCAAGGTTCAGGAATTTTCGATTCACGAGGGCGATTTCACGTCAGAATGGCGGCTCAACGTACTGCGCGGCTATGCAACACGCACAATCAAGATTCCCGACGGATTGCAGGGCCGCACGAAACTCCGCATCTACCTGCTCGATCCGGGGATTGTGTTGCAAGAAATATTGGTTAGGTAAAAAAAAATTGTATATCTTGTTAAAAACAATTAAATTTGCGCCGTAATAATTAATTATAAATAATATGAAAAGAATAATCATCAGCGCAATGTTCTGTCTCTTGGCGATGGTTGCCGTGGCGCAGCCTCCACAGGACAGCGCACGTGGCCAACGCGGCCCAGCGGACAAAAATCCATTTTTTATGGATCAATTGTTTAAACGTTTTATGGTGAAGGGCTACGCTCAGGGCGGCTACACCTATTTGGAGAAGGACGAGCGCAATCCGCGCCCGACATTCATCAACACTCCCAACGGTCTCGTTCAAGGCCCGCCTACCTTCCCGAAATCCAACACCTTTGATATGAAGCGTGCCTACGTATTCTGCCGCGCACAGATTACCGACCGTTGGTTTTTCTGGTTTATGTACGACTTCTGCGGTGTTGTCAACGAGTATTACCTCGATTTTGCGGCGTTCAAGGGCGGACAGATGAACTTCCGTATGGGTCAGTTTAAACATCCGTTTGGACTCGAAAATCCCTATTCGCCAACCAAGATGGAACTCATCGACATCTACTCGCAAGCCACTACATACCTTGCCGGTTGCGGTTCTGACCCGTTGTACGGTATTCAGTACGGCCGAGACCTTGGCATAATGATGTACGGCGACATCATCAACAAGCATTTGCACTATGAAATGGCACTCCTCAATGGTCAAGGCGTCAATTCCAAAGACCGCAACAACAAGAAGGACTTCGCGGCAAGATTGGAAATATTGCCCGCCAACGTATTCAAAATAGTAGTGTCGGGACAGACTGGCTACGGCAACGCTTTGACAGATTCCAACCGTCCGTTCATTTACACCCCCAACATCAAGCCAGGCGACGATTACAAGCGTCATCGCTGGTCTTTCGGCGCAGAATACCGCTCCACAGGCACCGACGTCAACCGTGGTCGCGCCGACTATTGGCACGTGCGCCCCGTCGTAATCCGTGCCGAATATCTTGGCGGCAAGGACGGCGGCAACCCTTCCGACGGCGCATACATCACCGTGGCATCTCCGTTGTTCAAGGAGTTTGACGTTGTTGCAAGTTACGATTATTTCAATTATAACAAAGATTTGCGCGGTATGGAACAGACCAAGTACGTAATTGGCTTGCAATACTGGTTTTACAAGCAATGCCGCCTCCAAGCACAATACATCTACACTGATACCCAAGGAGCAATCGGTTCTTTCAGCACGGTAATGTTGCAGACGCAGTTTGCGTTTTAGTTAGGAACGAATTGTTGAGGAGAGATTTTTGAGGAAAGATTTAGTGAGGAAAGATTTAGAGAGGAAAGATTTTCCTCCTTCCTCTCTCCTCCTTCCTCAATAAATAATTAAATGTAATAAAATGCTTATAAAAATAATTCTGACATTAATTTTCCTCGCGCTTACTGTTGGCATTGGCGTATATTCGCGCAAACAGGCTAAAAGCGTAGAGGGATTTGTGCTTGGCGGCAGAAACGTGGGCGCGTGGCTCACGGCGTTTGCCTTTGGAACATCTTATTTTTCGGCGGTGGTCTTCGTGGGCTACGCCGGACAATTTGGTTACAAATACGGGCTTTCGAGTTCGTGGATTGGCATCGGCAATGCTATAATCGGCTCGTTGTTGGCGTGGATTTTGCTCGGACGGCGCACTCGCACGATGACGCAACACATCCAAAGTCGCACAATGCCCGACTTTTTCGGCACGAGGTTCGATAGTCAAGGCCTTCGCGTGGTGGCTTCAATCATCGTTTTCGTGTTCCTGATTCCCTATACGGCGGGCGTTTACAAAGGCATTTCGACACTGTTTGAGATGGGATTTGGCATACCGTACCAATGGTGCGTCATATTGATGGCGGCGTTGACGGCGGTATATGTAATCCTCGGCGGCTACAAGGCTACTGCCCTCAACGACTTTGTGCAGGGCATAATAATGCTGTTTGGCATTGTGGCTGTGATAATTGCAGTGCTTGCCACCAAGGGCGGTCTTTCGTCTGCCGTGGAACAACTTACGCAACTCCCATCCGACACCGACCAAAATGCAAACGGCTTGTTTGCAGATATTTGGGGACCTGACCCGTGGAATCTATTGGGCGTTGTTGTATTGACCTCGCTCGGCACGTGGGGTTTGCCGCAAATGGTTGGCAAATTCTACTCAATCACCGACGATGCAGCCGTAAAGCGCGGCACGATAATCTCAACGATTTTTGCGGTAATTGTAGCCGGTGGCTGCTACTTCTTGGGCGGTTTCGGAAGGTTGTTTGGCACACCGCCAACACTTCCTAACGGTCGCCTCGATTTTGATTCCATCATCCCCGGAATGTTGGACGGATTGCCCGACGCTCTTATCGGACTTGTGGTTTTGTTGGTATTGTCGGCATCGATGTCCACATTGGCATCGTTGGTATTGACATCGAGCAGCACAATGACCCTCGACCTCATCTACCG
>DGIK01000108.1:0-179 GCA_002393195.1 Bacteroidales bacterium UBA3824
ACCTACATCGAAGACCCCGACGGCAACCTCATCGAATTTGTGGAGACCTACTACGTGCCAATCGTCGCAAAAATCGGTCTCGGCATCAACCTCCAAAAACGCGACCCAGAGCGTCCCCTGCCCGACTTCATAATGGCGGGTCTCAGATTCCTCCGCAAGGGCGAAGGCTATCCCGAATC
>DGIK01000108.1:232-13619 GCA_002393195.1 Bacteroidales bacterium UBA3824
ACGAATCGAGCACCGCCAAAGAAAAGACGCGCATCTCCGACGAGTGCGCCGCCAAAATGAAACAAAAAAACGGCGAATAACAAGCGCAACCGCCGCCTACGGCGACGGGGGAAACTCAGACCGCCGCAAGGCGGTCAATCACAATCATTAACAACAATTAATGTTTTATAAAATGAGCAACAAATACCATTTTGTCTGCAAACACTGCGGACACAACATAGGCGACTTCAAGGCTTGGTTTGAAGCTGGACAGAAATGCCCGAAGTGCGGCAAAAATTTCGTGGATGCCAAGTACGACACCAATCCCGAAAAACTCCGCTCCCTCATCTTCACCAAGGACAATGTGGAGAGCCTCTGGCATTACTTTGACTTCCTGCCCCTCGACCACAAGGAAAACATCATCTCGGCTGGCGAAGGCGTATCGCCAATCGACCGTTGGACATTCCTCGAAGATTTTGCCAAAAAGCAATACAACATCAATATAAAGGTGTACGTAATGCGCCACAATTTCAGCGACGCCACCCGCACATTCAAGGACATCGCCGGCACACTCGGCGCGTCGGTATTGAAAGAATGTGGCGTAAAGGAATACGCCGTGGCAAGCACCGGCAACACAGCCAACGCATTTTCGCACTATTTGGCTAAGGCGGGCATCAATCTCTACGTATTTATGCCCGAAGACGCCGTGAAAGAAAACATCGCCTCAGTGAGCGCATACGGCGAAAAAGCCGTTGTATGCAAGGGCGACTACGCCTTCGCCAAGAAGATTGCGGGCGAGTTCACATCCAAAAACAACATCCTGATGACCATCGGCAACACCGACCCAATCCGCGTGGAAGCAAAAAAGACCTGGGTATATGAATGGCTGAGGCTCACCGGCGAAATCCCGACTGCTTACATCCAAGCACTCAGCGGCGGCACGGGTCCTATTGCCATCGAAAAAGGTCTCGACGAAGTAGAATCAATCGGCATCCATCAACGTCCGCGCTACATCTCGGTACAGCCGAGCCTCTGCGACCCGATGACCCAAGCGTGGGAAAAAGCAAAAGCCAACAACTTCCCCGAAGGTTGGCAGCAAGATTTCCCGAAACTCCAAAACCCGCCCACAAAAGTTCAGACACTTGCAACTGGCGTGCCCGGCACATATCCCGTAATCGCCGACATCACCAAAAAATCTGGCGGCGAGATTATCAGTTTTGACGAAACCAAAACCGCCGACGTTGCCCGCCTCATCGCCTACAAGACACAAGAGCGCATAGGCCCTGCCTCGGCAATTTGTATGGGCGGCTACTTTGAATCGTTGAAAAAAGGCCTCCTGAAAGACGGCGACGTAGTAATGATAAACCTCGGCGAAGGCATCGAGCGCGCCCCCGAATTCCTTGCCGAATTGGTCTATGACGAAGACCGCGTATCCTCCGCCGACGAAATCAAAAAATTTGACCGCGCCGCATTGGAGCAGAAACTTTGGGACGCAGTGAAATAGTAGTGAGGAGTGCAGGCGGCTCGCCTGCCCAACAATATTGCATCTAAATACCAAAATAGCCGAAAATTTCATAAAGAAATTTTCGGCTATTTTGGGTTTAGCAGGCGAGACGCCTGCACTCCAATCCATTATTCCATTTTGGTAATTACTTTGTCGCCGAAGTCTTGTACGGTAACGGTGCGCCACGTATTGTGTGTTGCGGTCTTTACGCCGATGGCGACGTATTTGGCACCGAGGATGTTTTTGCGATGACCGAGGGAGGCAAGTCTGTCGTCAACGAGCAATTGCATCACCACACCAATAGCCGTGCCCATGCCCGCGCTAATATTTTCGGCGATAGCATTGCCGCCGTAAAAACTATAAACACGATTGCCAAAGCTCGTGCCGTCAAACGAAGTGTGATCGAAGAAATTGTTTTTGCTCATATCGTTAGCGTGGTATGCGGCGGCCTCCATGAGCGACTTTTCGGGAACGAGCATTTTGAGATCCTTCACAGCCTTGAGGTCAGATTCAAGCGAAGAAACGTATGCCGCACTACCCTTGGCTTGGTCGCCATATTTAGCCCAGAATTTAGAGCCGTCGAGCCTTGCAAGGTTGCAATAGAGAATGATGTCTTTTTCCATCTGAGTGAGGCTTGCAATGTTGGCGGCAGTGTTTGCCTTTGCTATTTCTGCATCTGTAAAAGCCATAGCGTCGGTGTTTTCAGTGTTGTTGTTCTCTGTTCCATTGTCGTCTTCAGTGGTCTGATTATCAGGCTTGGTGTTGTCTGTAGTCTGATTGTCAGGCTTGGTATTGTCGGTGGTGGGTTCGGTGGTAGGGTCGTCGCCTTCCTCCTCCGCACAGGTGTACGACATCGTGAGCAACGCAAGACCGATGAGAGCCACGATGCCAATGAGATAAATCTTTTTCATAATGCAATTTGTTTTAAGTGGTTTTATAATAATGATTGCTAAACATTAATTGGTGTCGTTGGTATTATTGTCGGGCTCCACTATCGCGTCGGTCTCCTGCACGTGCGGAGATTCGTCGGGCGTGCCAATCTGCGTGGAAAGGTGATGACCCGTAACATCCACGTTGGCAAGGCTCTGACGCATTAGGGTGTCCGCCTGTTTGTTTTTGATGTCGGTGTATTCCTGGACGGAAATATTGCCATCGAGGAATGCCGACGCCATCGCCTTCTGCACCTTTTCTTCGGCGAGGATGAGTTCGGCTTTTGCTGCCTCCACTTGCGCCTTGGCTCGCGCCACCTTGAGCGACGCGCCTACGTCGTTGCCAATCTTAATATCAGAAACGTCCACAGAAAGAATTTCGTATGCAGAACTCGTACTGATTGCGGCGGAATTTTCCACCTTGTCGGCGACGGAATACGGATTTTGAAGGATTTCGGTGTGGCTCTGCGCAAGACCGATTTGCGTTGCCAATGCCTCGTTGACACGGGCAAGCACGGTGTCGGCACTTACGCCGCCAATGATATTCTTGATTTGGGAGCGGAGTGTTACCTTCACTTTCATAGTAAGCTCCACGCCATCGCGAGCCACGCCGCGCACACCGTCGGTCTCTACAACGATGGGGTTGATGGCGGGTTTTATGGCTTCTACTACGTCCATACCGGCGAGGTCGATTTTACAGATGTCTTCAAACTCAAAGCCTGTCAACTTTGCCTTCTTGGCGGAAATGTATGCCTCGATGGTCTTTTTGAGGTTGCCGCCCGCGAGGTAGTGCTTTTTGAGACGACCGAGGTCGAGCTCAGCCTTGATGTCGTCGCCGGCGTTGTCGGCAATATTCTTAGCCTTGATGAGGTCGCCGACGTTGCCGCCAGCGAGATAAAATTCCGAAAGTTCGGGGATTGAGGTCTTTATCTGGGCGTTCATGGCGTTGATTTGTGCGTGAACGATTGCGCCTACATCGACCTTACGGAGATAGAGCTGCGCCATATCGTCAAACTTGATGTCCTTTACATTCGCCGCCATAGCTCGAATCATGGTTGCAACCACGACATCGAGGTCAACCTTCGCCAAATAATATTTCATAAGTTCGGGAAGGCTCAATGTTTTAAGACCCGCGTTGTACGCCGTTACCATCAGGTTGATGAGTTTAGCCTGTGGGATATTCTGCCAACGCATCTTGATGAGCAACAGCCACGAAATGTTCACCTTGGAGAGTTTGGCATTGAACCACAATTTGATTGGCACCATCGCGATGAAAAACCAAACGATAAGTCCCGCAAGTCCCAACGTAATCACAAGGATGAGAAATCCATCCCAAAACGATACGCCATCGCTGTCGCCTACTTCGTCGTCGATGAGCGAATCTTCGAGATTGGTTACTTCATCAGTGTTAGAGGTAGGCTCATAAACGTCTCCAATATCTTCTTCGCATGATGCAGCCACCATCGCGAAAATCATTATGACTATGTACAATAAATATTTTTTCATATCACTTCATTAGTTTCAATACATTTAATCGGGGCTTTCGTAACCCGTGGTGATGTTTTCGCCCTTGTCGGCGAGGAGGTTTGCCTTGTGGAGTTCGTTGAAATTTGGCTTGATGCCCTTTTCGTACTGCTCCACCATTGCGCGACGGAGGTCGGCTTCCGCTTTTGCGCGGTCGGCTTCGGCTTGCAGGCGACGGATTTCGGCTTCGTTTTCAGCCTTGCGCCTGTCGAGCTCAGATTTTACATTTTGACCGACTACGATGTCAAAGATGTTGATGTCCAGTAAGTCGTAACGGCATACATTGTTGAGCTCCGATTCCTTAATCTTGCCAGTCTTGATTTCCTGACGTTCCTGCTCCTCATTGACACGGTGCAACACACGGTGAGAAATATCAGGAAGCGTTCTCAATATTTCGTCAAGCCCTTTGGCGGATTCGAGCTCCATAATGGCAGCCTCGTTGATACGCAAGAAAAGCACCCTGTCGTCGTATCCGTCCAATATCAGCGGCAACTTTCCTCTTACTGTGGCACTGATTTTTGGAGTCATCAATATACCCTCCTTGCTCACGCAAGTAAATTCGGGCTGCACCTGTACAATGTACGGTTTTTGCGCCCACATTATAGCACTCTTGAGATCCCAATCCGGCGATTCACAAATTCTCGTCGCTAATTCAAAGCTCAATTCCAATCCCTTAGCATTGGCCATTTGAACGGTTTCAATTACACTCTTGACGGAGCCAAACTTAATGAAATGCTTTTTAAGGTTTTTGTAGTTGATGCCGCCATCGAAATCTTCGGGTTTGAGGTCTGCGATTTCAGATTCCGGCACCCCATGCTCCCTGGCTTTTTGCTTGTTTTCCTCAAAATTCTTGATGCAGTCTTCCTTAGCCTCTATTGCAAACTGCAATCCCTGCACGTAATCGAACAAATCTGCCTCTGGACGCGAATACTCCACGAGATGGTCTTTGGAGAGCGGCGTGCCATCTTCGGAAGGCAGATTGTGCGCGAGGGCGTAATGGTATGCTTTCACGAACTTAACTACGTCGCTATGCGTGGACGCAATGTAGCTCATCAACTCGTCGGGCGTGAGGTCGAGATTATACTCGTTGGCCTTAATCAACGCCTTTACGAGCTGCGTGACATCGTTGCTTCTGATATTCTGACGGATTAAGTCGTTTTGGTCGATGCTGATGCCTTTGTTGGACGCCTTGATGATGTTGGTGACCAAAACGTCAAATTGTTCGTCGGTCATGGAATACAAATCCATCATCGAGAAATTGATGTTGACACCCGCATTGTGCGCCCGTATCATCACGTCGGTAAAACGCTTGACGTCACGTTTCATGCCGTAAAGCGTCTTCAACAAATCTACAGTAACCTTGAAACTGTCGGCGTATTCTACGACATTTGCCTTGTTGATGGAAAGGCTTTCCGATTCTGACATATACACACCCTCATACTTGGCACGAATCAAAGAATGTATGATGACTTTGAGACCTTCATCGTCAACATAATTGATGAGGTTTTTTTCATCGAGTTCGATGCCAGATCTTTTGGCAAGTATGTCGAGGTTTACAAAAAGAGAGAAATCTCTGCCCTTGGATATGAAAGTCATAGCCGTATCGAGGTCAATGCCAAGGTCGGCGTTTTTTTGGTCCACCCATGCCCTTGCAAAAGGCTCAAGAGTATCCTTCGTGCCCAAACCAGATATCAACATGTATTTTTCGAGAAGATCCTTCACACTGTCATTTTTGAGAGCGTTGAGTTCGTCTTTCTTTTTTTTGAAATCCGCTTCCGTAACCTTTTTTTGGGATTTTGACTTATCTTTATCAGACGATTTGTCGTCATCCTTGACAATGCCCATGCTCTTAAGTTTCTCGATTTCGTATTTCTTGTCAAAATAGACAAGCAACTCTTTCTTTTTGGCAGCGTCGAGCGCATCGTCGCCATTAATAATGTCGAGCAAAGTCTTCCTTTTGCAAGTCCTGTATGCGGTGAGCATCTGGTCAATTTCAAAAGCCTCGTCAGCTTCAAGTACAAACCTATAACTGCGGAAAAAATTGTCGAAATCCTCTTCGGGTACTGTAAAGTCGTCGTCGGCATCTTTTTCCTTGGAGACCGCAAAAGCGATGTCGAGACCATTGTCAACCTCCTTCAAAAATTTGCCGGAAGAAGAATAGCACTTCATCACTCTCTTCATAATGGCTATCTGATCCTCAGGATCTTTCAAGATGAGTTTTATCACAGCCAATTGGCTATTCAAAACACGCCTCGAATGTTTGACACCCATCTTGCCCAAAAATTTGCGAAACTGTTTTTTCGTCTTTTTGAGTTCGGGATTGCTGAGCCTATGGGTGATTATTGCAATTACAAGTATTGCAACAATCACCGAAAGAGCAATGATCACTACTAATGTAAGCGTATCCATGTTTAGTTTTGTTTTACTCCGTTAACAAATGTGGCTACGTATGATTCGGCGAAGCCTTGTCCGATGAGTTGCTGCTTGAGTGCTGATGCCTGTTCGTGGGTCTTGCAATCGCCCACTGTATATACAGTGTACTTGCCCGACTGCGTGGTGTGCACCGTGTATCCGTTGGCTTTGAGATTGTTGATGCGCTTCAATATGTCGCCGTTGGGATTGGTGGCAAATGCGCCAATCTGCACCCTGTACACCGTGCCGGTAGTTGTTGTAGGATTGGTGTTGGTATTGGTGTTGGCATTATTGGCGGTGGTGCCGTTTGCATTGCCAATATTAACACCATTCACCACCTTTACAATGTATGCGTCGTCGTAGCCCGACTGACGGAGCGTACTGAGATTGGCAGAAGCAATATTTTTGTCGTTGGAGATGCCTGTATAATAACGGTAGAGACCACCGTCGTTTTGGTCGTAATACAACTCATTGACATTGAAAGCGTCAAGACCGAGGAGCTTGGGCAATGCGGCTATCTGCACGGCATATACCGTAGAGCCGAGCATCGAGAGCGGAAGAGCCTCGCCGCTGCGCTTTGCGTTGTTGTCCACTACGATAGGCGTGTTGCCGTCCTTACCTGCATTGAGAGCCTTGAGCTCCTTCTGTACGTTGGACTGGTAATTGGCGGATTTTTCAGCCACTTTGCGCGCCGCTATGAGGTCCACCTTCTTGCCGTTGGTGAAAGCAACGACTTGTGCCTTGGTGTAACCTTCGTTTTTGGCAATGGCAGACGCCGCCAATGCTGCGTCGTAAGTCTGGAATGTACCTATATAATAACGCATCGGCGTGATGCCTTTGAGGTTTTGAGCAAGGAAATTGGATACCGTGGGGAAGTCCACCGGCTCCACCATCTCCTTGTAAATGCCAGCCTCAACACTAAACACAGTGCCCTGCGGGAATGTGTATGGCTTCATTCTCTGGTCGTCGCGGGAATAACTGAAAGTACCAATCACTGCGGCGTTTGACGATGCCAAATCGGGGGTGTGGGTCTTGGCGGCAGTCTTAGAAGCTGCGCCAGAAGTGTTTGACTTGCCGGCGTTGGCGTTGGTATTGGCATTGGTCTTGCCATTATTATTGGTGGGAGTGGTTTTGTTGGCGTTTGTATTAGTATTGGCGTTGGTCTTATTATTGGCGGGCTTGCCGTTGTTGTTGACGTCCACTACCTGATTGGCAGGTTTGGTGTTGGTATTGGTCTTCTGTTTGTTGGTGTTGTTGGCAACGGGCTGAGTGCCAGATTCGCCCGATTCGTCCATCATAAAATCCATCACGACATCGTTGTGACGCTCCACTGCACTCGATACGAGCGACCTGCGCTCGCGTACAGGCTGTTGGCCGAGGTAGAGAGCAATGGCGTTTTCAATATATTGAAGAGCCTGGAGCTTTGCCTCGTTGCCTTCGGAAAGCAATGTGTATTTCTCTACGTTGCTCAACTGCTTGGCAGCCAACTCCTCGTATGTCTTAGACATATTATAAAGGTCTTCGGCGTTGCGCTCCCAACGCTCGCCAAGTGCGCTCTTGTCCATGTACGTGCCGGTGTTGCTCTTTTGGATGCGGAACGCCGGAATATACTTTTTGTATATTTCATATAAGGTGTTGTTGTTGTTGGAGGCGAGGGTGATGCCCTTCAGGAGATTGCTGCACTCATTGAGTTCGCTCTCCTGCGCCATCTGCTCGTAATACTCGTGCACAGCACTGTTGTCCACATTGGAGTAAACACGGAAGGTGTCCGCCTCGCTGCCCTTCTTGACAGCAATTGCGTAATAATCGGCAATTGCAGCCTCATCAAGCGAAATCTTGTCGATTTTCTGACGGTCGGCATCGGTAAGACCAAGCAGCGCGGTGAGTTCGCGGTAACGCAACCTATAGAGGTTGGAATCCTTGTCGATGTCGTAATGCTCCAAGGCAACGAGTTTAGGAATGTCCACATTCTTGGTGGTATCCGGCATATACTGCTTGTGAATGTCGATGTACTGAGTATAATCAATCTTTGGGTCGCCCTTGCAGATTGCAAGTGCAAGTTCCTGATAATGAACGGCGTTAACGAGGTTGGTGTAGATGGCGCGGTTTGATTCGAGGGTGTTTTCGGCGGTGATGTTTGCCTTGATGGAATCTGCGCTGTGGTAGAGCTGGTATGCACGCTCAGAAAGGCTGCGGGCTGCCTTGATGCTCATCTGCGCGGTGTCTTTGGTAAGCTGCATTATCTTGTCGAAATACACCGGACGGTAGAGCGACGCCGCCTTCTCAAAAGTCTTGAGTGCCGTGAGCTCCTGCGATGCTGCTTTGGCGGCGAGTTTTGCTGATTGTTTCTGAATTTTTGCCGATTGTCCCGAAATAATATTCAAGTCGTCAGATTGTTTTTGGATGGCAACGGCGAGAACAGTGGCTTCCTCAGCCTTTTGACGGTATTTTTCCGCCTTGTCGAGTTTGGAGAGTTCCTTGTCTGCAAACAACTCGTGATAGTATGACTGCTTAGATAGCCTGAAGCCGTCGTCATCAGAAAACACCGACCTCGGTATCTGTATATTATTGATATTGAGAGCGTTATAATCATTCGCGTTCTCCGGCACATATCCAGCGGCTATCATCGCGGGCGCCGCAAGTGCCAATATTATATGCATAGTTTTCATCGTTGGAATGTTTTTTTGTTATTTGAGGACAAATGTAATACATTTTCTACAAAATAAAAAAAACAATTAGAAAAAAATTTGTTTTATTCGTTTTATTCGTTGTTCAATAGTTTGAATGAAATTGCCGTGTTTTATTAGTTGATATTAGGCAAAGTCGTCGAACAAAAAGCCACTTTCATCGAATACCGACCCATTTCGTCTAAAAAAACGGGGGGTTCTGTCGAAAAAAAAATTTTATCGCATTTTTCCGCTATATCTTTGCATCGTAATCAAAACAAAAACTGAATCAATAACGCATTAAAATATTAAAGCCATGAAAACATTTTACAAACTCATCCTCGCAACGATGATCGCAGTGATAGCCAACACAGCTTTCGCACAGACCACAGTGAAGGGCATCGTAATCGACTCCCTCTCCAAAGAGGGCGTGCCATTCGCCACCGTTGCAGTCAACAAGCCCGGCGACGCCACCAACTTTGCCATGACCGGCATCACAGAAGTGGACGGCTCGTTCTCCGGCGTCATCAAGAGCAACGGCTCATACATAATGACCATCCGCTCTACCGGCAAAGAGCCCATCATCCGCAACATCAACATCAAGGGCGAAAAAGTAATCGACCTCGGCAAACTCAAGATGAGAGAAGCCATCGACACCCTCGGCGTTGTGGAAGTAGTGGCTCAGAAAGCTCTCGTATCAGCCGAAGCCGGCAAAATAAAGTACAACGCCGAAGGCGACCCCGACAACAAGACCTCCACCGTGCTCGACATGCTCCGCAAAGTGCCAATGGTAACTGTCGATGGCGAAGACAACATCTCCATCAACGGCAATTCCAGCTTTGTAGTCTATATGAACGGCCGCAAAAACACAATGCTCACCGACAACCCAACCGAAATGCTCAAGGCAATGCCCGCTTCATCCGTAAAGAACATCGAAGTAATCACCGACCCGGGGTCCAAGTTTGACGCAGAAGGCGCAGGCGGCATCATCAACCTCATCACCGACACCCAGACCAAAGTAAACCAAGTGGCTGGCAATGTGAACGTAAATGTAACCAACCGCCAGCAGGGCGCAGGTGCGGGCATATCCGTACAGAGCGGCAAATTTGCATCCACAATCAGGGTAAACGGCTCCACCGGCAAATCTGAAATGGACATGCACAGCGAGCAAATACAAGGCAACGGCTCAAGCGACGCTCCAAGAAGCTCCACAATCAACGACATGGAAAACGACGGCAACACCCACTTCGCAAACATCGGCGTAGAGGCAAGTTACGAAATCGACAAGAGCAACCTCATCGCAATCTCCGGCGGCCTCACCAACTTCGGCAACGAGAGCGACTCCAAGCAGACAATCAAGACAATGTTTGGCGGCAGCGACTTCACCAACCTCATGACATCCGAATCCGAAATGAAATTCAGTTCATACAACTTCGGCGTCGATTTTCAGCACCTCTTCGGCGGCAACGCTGAGAAAAACCTTACTTTCTCCTACAAGATGTGGGGCAACAGCAGCAACAACAACAGCCTCTCACTCAACCCACAAGTACAAGGCAAAGACCAAGGCTACGGAGTTGACTACACCGGACGCAAGACCGACAACAAGACCACAAGCGCGGAACACACATTCCAAATCGACTACTCCGCTCCCGTAACGAGCATACTCACCGTGGAAGCTGGCGGCAAGTACATCTTCCGTCCCAAAAAATCCGACGGTTTCACATACCTCAACAACGGCGGCTCGCTCACCCTCTTGGACGACCAGACCGTAAAGACCACCAACAACGACAACATCGGCGCACTCTACGCCCAGGCTTCCGTAAAACTCTCACCCAAGCTCAGCATCCGTGGCGGCATCCGTTACGAATACACCAAGCAAAACGTGGAATACAAGAACAACCACGACCGCGATTTCTCCATCGACTACAACACATTCGTACCTTCCGCAACACTCAACTACGCACTTTCGATGATGCAAAACCTGAGCTTCACCTACAACCTGAGAATCAGCCGTCCAGGCGAGCGTCAGCTCAACCCCTACCACGACTACTCCGGCATCACCTCAGTATCATTCGGCAACCCCGCCCTCGACGTGCAGAAATACCACAACTTCGGCGTAAGCTACGGCTACTTCTCCATGAAGCAAAACATCAACCTCAGCCTCCGCTACAACACCTGCGACAACGGCATCACCAACTGGTCGTTCTATCCCGACGCAATCGACGATGCTACAAAGGCAACATTCAGCGTAAGGGACATCGACAAAGACCTCATGCACAATACCTACACCAACGGCACAAAGAACCACACATTCAGCGGCAACATCTACTACAGCATCCAATTAGGCAGGAGCATAAGGTTCTTCACCAACTCCACTGTAACCTACACCGAGATGAAAAACCCGATTTCGCAGACCTCCAACGACGGATGGAGCGGCAACTTCTTCGGCAACTTCCAATACACATTCCCCTTCAAACTCAAGACCAGCATCGGCGGAATGGTATCCACCAAGCGCAAAAACATCAACGGCTGGAGCAAAGGCATGAACATGGGCATGTTCTCGCTCGAAAAGAGCTTCCTCAACGACAAACTCACATTCTCCTTCTCCGCAATGTTTGACTTCAAGAACGGCACCAAGATGGTAATGGAAAGCCACACCGCCGGCGTAGGCTACACCACCGACAGCAAGATGACCAACTACATGGGCAGGTACGGACTTTCGATCTCCTACCGCTTCGGCAAGCAAATCCAGGTAAAACGCGCACGCAACACCATCCAAAACGACGACTACGAGCGCACAGAGCAGACCGGCGACGACACTCCCGCAATGCAGCAAGGCGGCGGCGCAATGGGCGGCGGAATGAGAAGATAATCCACGACTTTTTAAGTATAAATAGTATTAATAGTAGTATTTGTTTGATAGAATAATGTATTTTTTAGTTGATTAAACCTGATGTTATGAAGACGACGGGAGCCGCTGCAAAAAAGCGGCCCCGTTTTTGTAAAAAATACAATCAAGCATACTACAACCCAAAACACACAGGCAATGAAAAAACACATAGCACTCATATTCGCAAGTCTTGGCGTACTGCTAATGCTTATATACAGACCGTTGTGGGAGCTCTTTGTTACCGGCAACACCTTCGCCGCCATCGGCAACCTCAATTGGACAGTGATGCACGCCGCGCCTTTCATCATAGCATTCTACGTATGCTACATCTGGCTAATCCCTGAAATCTTGTTCAAAAACAAAGTAAAGACATTCTGGATAGCCAACCTCTTGGTATTCCTTGCGATATTCCTAATCAAATTCCCGATATTGCAACTATTCAGCTACGTAGATTTCAAAGGCTACCTCACATTCCTGATACCCAACCTGCTCACCGACTGTCTTGTAATAGGCACTGCAATAGGCATCAGGTACTACATGAAAAGCGTGGAAGACCTCGAGAAAGAACGCGAAAACCAGCAGGCGGAGCTTCAATGGCTCAAAAACCAGCTCAACCCGCACTTCCTCTTCAACACAATGAACAACATCTCCAGTCAGATATACACCAACCCCGACGAAGCGCAGGAAAACCTCGCACGTCTCAGCGAAGTACTCAGATACGCGCTCTACGAGACAGCCACAGACCGCGTGCCACTGCATGGAGAAATAGAATTTATGAAAAATTACATCGCACTAATGACCCTCCGCTGCTCCGACAAGACCACTGTAACCACCGACTTCCCCTTTCAGACCTCCGGCATCCAAATATTGCCGTTGTTATACATATCGCTCATCGAAAACGCCTTCAAGCACGGCATCAGCAACAAGGAACAATCATTTATAAACATATCGCTCAAGCAATCCCAAAACAAACTCATATTTGAAGCCGAAAACAGCAACTTCCCCAAAAAACAGGAAAACCGCAGCGGTCACGGCATCGGCATCGGCAACCTCAAACGCCGCCTCGAACTCGCCTACCCCGACAAACACACCTTCACATACGGACTCAATAGCGACGGCAATTATTTGGCAAAACTCGAAGTGGAAATTGAGAGTTGAAAGATTAAAAGTGGGCGATTGCATTACTAATTGAAAAAAAATATATATCTTGCAGCGAAAAAAAATCGCATTATGCATCAATCTGCCGAATGGCAATTATGCATTATGCATTATGCATTAATAATTAACAATATGGAACTCAATTGCGTAATCATAGACGACGAGCCGCAGGCGGTTGCGCTTATAAAAAATTACATCTCGCGCACGCCGTACCTGAACCTCGTAGAAGGCTACACCGACAGCGTGGAGGGGCTTTCCAAAGTAACGGAAAACCCTCCCGACATTTTGTTTTTGGACATTCAGATGCCCGACCTCAACGGCATGG
>DGIK01000083.1 GCA_002393195.1 Bacteroidales bacterium UBA3824
ATGAGGGAGTTTGAGCAGATGGAGATGCAATTCTTCATCAAACCTGGCACAGAGATGCGCTGGTTTAAGTATTGGAAGACCATGCGCCGCAAGTGGCACGAGGCATTGGGCTTTGGTACAGACAATTATCGTTTCCACGACCATGAAAAACTCGCCCACTACGCAAACGCAGCCACCGACATCGAGTTTAATTTCCCGATGGGCTTCCGCGAGGTGGAGGGCATACACTCCCGCACCAACTTCGACCTCAGTCAACACCAGAAATATTCGGGCAAAAAGATTCAATACTTTGACCCGGAAATGAACGAAAGCTACGTACCCTACGTCATCGAAACCTCCATCGGCCTCGACCGTATGTTTCTCTCCATCCTCTCGGCATCTTACTGCGAGGAGGAAATCAAGGGCGACGACGGCAAGGTGGACTCCCGCGTGGTACTCCGCATCCCGCCTGCGCTCGCACCTGTCAAGGTAGCTGTATTGCCGCTCGTCAAGAAGGACGGCCTGCCCGAAGTAGCAGAGAAGTTGATGAAGGACTTGATGTACCGTTTCGACTGCCGCTACGAGGAGAAGGATACAATCGGCAAGCGTTACCGCCGTCAGGACGCCATTGGCACACCTTTCTGTGTAACAGTGGATTACGACACATTGAAGGACAATACCGTTACAGTACGTTACCGCGACGACATGCGCCAGGAACGCATCGCCATCGACAAGGTAGCCGACCTCGTATCCGCCAATTGCGACCTCAACAACATCCTCAAGCACCTCGCCGATGAGGACATCGCATTGCCGGAAGAGTAGCGTATGAATAAAATTTAATGTTAAAAATGAAAAAACACCGCAAAATTATTTTAAAACTCAATTATTTTATTTACTTTTGCGGTGTTTAAAAACGAATTGTTTAATTATCACTAATTTAACCCAAATTTTATCAAAATGAAAAAGATCGCATCTATTTTCGCAATGTTGCTGATGGTACTCAGCATCAGCCTCTCGCTCAACAGCTGCGGTGGCGTTACAGCTTCTGCACTCGCTGACAACATCAACAAGACCTGCCCCAAGGATATGGGCAACGGCATCACCATGACTTCCGCAAAGGCAGAAGGCAGCACCATCGTAATGAACATCTCTGTTCCCGAAGGAACTGATATGGAATTAGTAGAGGCAAACATGGACAAGGCCGCTACAGTTGCCGCTCTCAAAGCCGCCGACAAGGATTTCGTTGAAGGTGTAGCAGCTCTTGGTTGCAGCATCAAGTATGTTTACAGCAACGGTACTGACTCCGCAGAGCTTCTCCTCACTCCCGAAGACTTGAAGTAAGAGTAGTCTCCTCAACAGACACAACACAAAGATAGCCTGCGAAAATCGTGGAAGATTTTCGCAGGCTATCGTCGTTTTAGGGGTTGCAATTTTGAATTTTAAACGTTGGATTTTTTGGACGTATCGTCCGCTTTTTTCGGAGCGTTGACAAGCGACGCCCCCTCCTTTACCACCTTATAAAATCCTCCCGGCACTGGCACTTCAAATTTCATAGGCTTGCCGGTTTTGGGGTGGATGAACTCCAATGTGGCGGCGTGGAGACATACACGCTTCAATGGGTTGGTCTTGGCGTCGTATTTGGCGTCGCCAGCCACGGGATGACCTATCGCCGACATCTGGACGCGGATTTGGTTTTTGCGTCCGGTGTCGAGGTTGAGTTTCACGAGCGAATAGTCGCCGTTGCTCTGGATTACGTCATAATGCGTGGTGGCGAGTTGACCGCCATTGTTGATGAACGACGAATGAATTTTGAGCATTTTGTCCTCGGTGAGGTATGATTTGATGGTGTCGCTCTTGATGTTGGGACAGCCCTCCACAACGGCGTAATAAGACCGCTCCAATACCATCCGGCTCCAATTGTTGCGCAAGGCATCACGCGCCGCCATACTCTTGGCAAACATCATCACGCCCGAAGTCTTGCGGTCGAGACGGTGGACGACGTAGATGTGATGTCCTTTGCCCTGTTTCTTGACGTGCATATTGATGATGTGGTAGGCGGTGTTTTCCTTGTCGCCATCGGTGCCTACCGACAGCAACCCTTCGTGCTTATTGACCACAATGACATCGTAATCCTCGTAAAGAATGTCGAGCATCGAATGATTGATGCCGCCCTGTTGCAAGAGTTTTGGACGAGGCAGCAGGCGGATTTCCGCGCCACGGCGCACGGGATAGTCAAAAGCCGTTGTGCCAATGCCGTCAACGACCACGCGACCCGATTTCAAGAGTTCGCGGACGTTGGTCTTGCTCCACGAGGCAAGCCGCTCAAAGAGGTATTCGAGCAATTGAGAGTCCTTGTCGGCAATCAACCTTTCTTCCGAGGCTGCCGAGGGCGTAGATTTTTTTCGTCTGTTGCGCATAATGGTATGTCGTTAGATTACAAAACTTTCAAGATATTCTTCAATCGCCTCACGGTTGAGTTTTTTGCCGATAAAGACGATTTTGGAGAATCGCTGTTCGCCGTCCTTCCAATCGCCGCCTTCCTCGATGAAGAAGTATTGGCGTACAGATTGAAGGATGTATTTCTTGTCGCGACCGGCAAAGGAGATGATGCCCTTGACACGGAAAACGCTCGCCGAATTGTACTGCAAAACGCCTTGCAGCCACTCCACAAACATCTTCTCGTCCATATCGCCCTGCACCGTAAATCCCTCAGACACAATGCTGTGATGGAACGCATCGTTGTGCTTGTTTTTAGGATTGGCGGCAAAGGAAGGCGCATTGTCGTTGAAATCCATCATATCGAATTTCAGGGGCGTAGCGTTCTTGAAATCCACCACGAGTTTCTCCACATTCTCAGGCGAATAGGCGAAAGTATCAAGAATGTCGATGTTGTCTATCTTGGCGTGGGACGTGCAATAGAGTTTTGCAGTCGGATTGACGGAGCGGATGAGTTTCTTGATGTGCTCGCCGTATTCTGGCGTTACGTCCTCGATTTTGTTGAGGATAATTATGTCTGCCACAGCGAGTTGACGATGCACTTCGGGCTGTTCCTCGGCGGATTCCTCGTATGTCTGCGCGTCGGCGAGGCATATTACAGAATCCACGATGAATTTCTTGTAAATCTCCTCGTATGCCATAAAATTGTCGATGACGCCCGACGGGTCGGCGATGCCGGTGGTCTCGATGAGGAGGTTGTCAAACTGATACTTGGAGGTCAAAAGATTGTTGAGCGTGTTGGTGAGACCCTCGCTGAGGTTGCAACAAATGCAGCCGTTGGAGAGTTCGTACATACTCTCGATGTTGCCGACGATGAGTCCGCCGTCGATGCCAATCTCGCCAAATTCATTCTCGATTACCGCGAATTTCTTGGCGGAATACTTGGTTATGATGTTATTAAGAAGTGTAGTCTTGCCTGCACCCAAAAATCCCGTCAATATCGTAACGGGAATCTTACCGGTATTGTTCATAATTATTTTGCTTTATAAAACCGGCGCAAAGATAATAAATTTTCGTGGAATCACATATTTTTATTTTTATAGGTTATAATCCGTGGAAATCGCATAATTTTTGGGACATTTCCACGGGTTATACGGCATTTTTGGCTTATAAGCCGTGGAAATCGCATATTTTTTGGCACATTTCCACTGGTTATACGGTTATTTTGTATAATCAACAACTAAACAAATCCTCCGCCGTAACCTGAGAATTTACAATTGATGAATATTTGTTTCGCTTTGTGCCATAGACAGTTATCATCGTAAGGCGGACTGTTTTTTTGGTTCTTGTGGCAGCCTGGAAGGTGGTAATCTTGTTGCGGAGATTGTCGTAATAATCCTTGTCGATAACGAACTCATTGCCATAAAACTTTATCTCACAGACGTTTATGATGCGGTCGTCGCGGTCGATGAGAAGGTCGATCTGTGCGCCGTCGTAAAATTCGGTTGGCCTTGTAAACCAAGAATTTTCGGCTGTTCCAACGCCCGAAATGCCCAACTTTTGCTTGATTTGGTCGATGTGCCAAAAACACACCCTTTCAAACGCCAACCCGACCCAACTGCTTCGTACTGAATTGCTTGCAACTGAGGAATAGAAAGATTTGCTGCCCTTGGTGTTGCGCATTATGAAACGAAAATAAAACAATGTGTAATTGTCAATCAACTGATACACAACACCTTTGGATTTTTTCTGAAACGAATTGTAACGCTTGATAAACGAACATTGCTCCAACTCTTCGAGTGCGCGGGCAAAAACCTGATTGTCAGACATTTTGGTGGCATCCAAAATTTCGCTGCGAGTCATTCCCGCCTTCTTTTCGCCGAGAGTCTTCACGATGTTGAAATGGGGTTCGGGATTTTTGAACAATGACGAATACAACGACTGAAATTCTGTACGCAACGGGCTCGACGCATCAAAAAACAGGTGGTCAATATTCTGACTTACAGATAGTTCTCTATTAAGAAAATTCCAATAATACGGCACTCCGCCAAGAGCCATGTAGAGTTCCAAGATGTCGTAACGCGAAAATTCGAGGTTGGAAGCGTTACAAAATTTTTCGCACTCATAGAGGTTGAATGGACGAAGATAAATCTGCTGCGTCAGGCGGTTGTGAAGTCCGCCATAATTTTTTATAAGTTTGCTTATAATCCAAGATGTCGCACTACCGCAAACTATAAGCACAATATCTTTACGTGCCGATGCCCACGAGTTCCAAAAATGTTCCAACGCGCTGATAAAGTTGGATTTAGGAGTATCCATCCAAGATAATTCGTCGATAAAAACAATCTTCTTTTCCTCAGACGAACTCTCCAAGAGTTTTTCCAAATTTCTGAAAGCCTCGCGCCAATTTTTGAGTTGACGGCAATTTTTGAGACCGTATTTTTTGAGCGACTCCTTAAACTCGTCCAACTGCTCCGGCATCGTGGAATTGGCAAGTCCGATGTGTTGGAATGTAAAGTATTCTTTGAAAGTTTCGCGTATCAAATACGTCTTGCCAACTCTGCGCCGCCCGTAAACCGCGCAAAATTGGGATTCGTCCTTTTGTAAAAGAGCCAAAAGTTGCTTTTGTTCGTTTTCGCGTCCTATCAGCATAATCGATTGTTTTTAATTATGCCGCAAATATACAAAAAAATCAGGATAACCAGTGGAAATCGCATATTTTTTTGCACATTTCCACTGGTTATACGGCATTTTTGGCTTATAAGCCGTGGAAATCGCATATATTTTTGCACATTTCCACGGATTATACGGTTATTTGATTAACTAATATGTTTGAAAAAATCCATCACGTCGTCCCAGGTCTTGTATGGAGCTTCGCCAAATTGCAGGAACGCGCCCATAAAGTCCTCCGCACCGTTGTAAGGGCGGTCGTCGATGAGGTAGTCGCCGTAATTGAGATTTTTGTGATGCGAGATTATCAGACGGCGATAAGCCGCCACGCCAAGCCACTTCTGCACCCATTGCATCTTGTCGCTCCACGCCGTAGGATTGCTAAACGGCGCACTCGTCAGGATATAGGTATCGTATTTCATCGACAATGTTCTGAACGCCTTCACCGCGCTCGGCATCGGTTCCAACGCCGCAAAATATCCCGGAATGTCCCAC
The DNA here is from genome assembly GCA_002393195.1 of Bacteroidales bacterium UBA3824. GTDB lineage: Bacteria > Bacteroidota > Bacteroidia > Bacteroidales > UBA3824 > UBA3824. The sequence goes on from DGIK01000083.1 coordinate 5,581, forward strand.
GGATGACCTTCGTACTGCTGCACGGTCTGCGCGTCAAATTTTCTTACGCCCTTTTCAAAATCCACAAGCGTACCGTCGAGGTCAAAATAAATTATAGGACGCTGAGTGCCATTCTGACGGTCGTCAATCCAACGAATCACTTGAACCACAGAATTTTGCAAGACGCTCTCGTTCAATCGGTGTTCGCCGTCAAAATATATCGCATTGAGATAATGCGCTGCAAACATATCAAAGGTATGCACCAACGGATCCTTGTCGCCAAAAAGTCCATATACCCGCTTGCGATTTTCGTCAACATCGATGCCCGAAAACGACTTTGCCATCACCTCCTTGAACTCATCGACAGTGTCCTGCGTAATCCAAAACTCCGTCTCGCCGTCCTGACGGGCGTTGAGCCACTTCTGCTTGCCCATACCGTGAAGTTTTTTGAGGGTGTCGCCGATTTGGAACGCCGGATTCACCAAAATTCTGTCAAATCCATAGAGTTGCTCGGCGTAAAATCCGCCCATCGATGTGCCGATGATGATGTCGGGCTTTTCGGTGTCGCAGATTTCGTGAAGGAGTTTCATCGCCGCAAGCGGGCTTACAGGCAGGTCGGGGGAAATGACGGTGGCATTAGGCAGGAGAATCCGCAAATTTTTGGCAGTGCCGCTCGCGCCCGACGACGCAAAGCCGTGGACGTAGAGGATTTTCTTGCCCTGCATCAGGTCGGGGTATTGTGTGTAGTTTTGATTGTCCATAATAATGATTGTTTCGTTGCAGGGACAAAGGTAGCAATAATTATTTGGATTGGCAACAAAAAGGTAATGCTCGACCGCGATTTGTCGGAGTTGTACGGTGATGAGACACGTGTATTGAACCAAGCGGTAAGAACAGCTTCCAGTTTGTTTTTGGTAGTTTTGTAACTAATAAACACATTTGATTCTGAAGAAAGTAACATCATTTATACCTTATACTCTCCACAAATGCTATTTAACGTGAGTTCGACGAAATAATTTAAAAATAATCGTCTGAAAATTAGGAAATTAGCGATATATTTGGTAACTTTAAAGTGTCAAAAAAAAGTCAAACCTAATAATATCGCTAATGTTTTCCGAAGACAAAGTTACTGAAATTTTCTGTATGGCAGATGATTTTTGCAAATTTTTTGATGCAAAGATGAAAAAATACACTCTGCCAAAGACTACAAAAAGGGCCTACCATCGGGAAGGGACACTCTCGAAGGCGGAAGTGATGGTAATCATCATCATGTTTCACAATTCGGATTATCGTTGCCTTAAGCACTTCTATCTGGAACAAGTGTCAAAGCACCTACGGCACTTGTTTCCAAAGATTGTGTCGTACAACCGTTTTGTTGAGCTTGAAAAGGAGGTTGCCGTCCCGCTGACCATCTTCATCAAGAAAGTACTGCTGGGCAAGTGTACAGGCATCAGTTTCGTTGACAGTACGCCGCTGAGGGTCTGCAAAAACCAACGCATCCACATGCACAAGGTCTTCAGGGGCGTTGCGCAGAGGGGTAAATGCTCCATGGGCTGGTTCTTCG
>DGIK01000002.1 GCA_002393195.1 Bacteroidales bacterium UBA3824
TGGTGACGATATTGTTACATCATCGGTAGAAGACGGCAGCGAGTATAGTTTCTTTGCTATCAAAGATATGAATGTGGAAGTATATACCTTCTGTCAGACTTGGACTGACATAATCACTAATGCAAAGGCAATGAGTGAGCCAGGCATAACGCCTCAGTTTGAACATCTTCTTCATAATCTCTTTGTTGATTTCAGCAAATTTGATTCATATACCGTCAATTCATTCAAAGTATCTGTCACCGAAGTGGAGGACGATTTTATGAAATATGTCAATTGGCGACGGGCATTGCAATACAAGCCTGTAACACGAGAGATTGAGGGTGAAAAAATTGTTGAGATTCCAATGGAAAGTAAGGATTTTTATGACGAGTCGGGTACTTTGTTGGAATACTGCGACTATGAAAAAGGCAGCGGCAAAATCAACAAGGTTGAAGGCTTTTTGGATTTTGCGCAGTCATTGTTTGACAAAACCTATCAACAAGACAATGGAAAAGAAACAGAATTGGGAATCGACATCAACAGCAATGCCACAGGTAAAGAGACAGCAAATTTTGGCAAACTGTTAAGAATCGATATACAATTCGACAAGACCACGCCCAACATAGGTCAGTTTACCAAAGGCGAAAAACTTTACGACCTGTTTTATTGGGACGGCAACGACTGCCTTTATATGGCGGTAAAGAATGTTTTGCAACATTCGTGTCCTGATGGACGCACAATATACACATATTTCATTAATCAACAATAACAACAATTATGGCATCAGTTTACATTATCGGTTGTGTAGTGTCCGCAATAGTCCTTGGATTATCAGCGGTAGTGGCCAATGGAATCAAGTATCAGCCTGATTCGTCAGATGTCAAGAGCAGGAAAACGTGGTTTTGGATCATTTCGTTCCTTGCCCCGTTGCTGACCTTTGCTCTTGCATACGTAATGATTTACTCGGGTCTCAAAGTGCCAGCGCAAAAGCAAGCGTGTATGATTGCAATGTGCATTGCGGCGGGTGTGTCGTGGGTCATCTACGTAATTCTTGGATTAGTGGTATCCAAGGCGTTCAAGCACAAGAAAGTAGGCAATTGGTTTTAATTAGTACCAATAATCTAAACATTTAATACAATGGACAAATATTTCATAATTGCCATAGGCGGAACGGGTATGAGATGTCTTGAATCTTTCGTACACCTTTGTGCCATTGGTATGTACGACAATAAGGAGATAGACATCCTGACCCTCGACACAGACCAAGCAAACGGCAACAAAGGTCGTGTGGAACGTCTCATCGACAACTACAACAACATCAAGACCTGTTCCGAAACAAAAAAAGGTGGCATCCCCAAAAGCGACACGTTCTTTTCGGCGAAACTCAATTTGCATTGTTTCTTTACCGATTACACAACGGGGAAGGGCAACACTTTCAAGGCGTTGACTTCTACCCAAAATCTCTCGCAGGAGGATCAGGACGAAAACAAAGACCTTGCCGACCTCTTCCTTGACAAGGACACTGTTCAGCAGTTTAATCTCGAACACGGCTACCGTGCACAGACACATCTTGGCTCGATGCTGATGTACCACGGCATTTTGGACGCAACGCGAGAATATGCCAAAAACAAGGACAAAGCGAAAACACAAGATCAAAATCTTGCAACCTTCATCCAAAAACTTGTTCAAGCAGGAGAAGAAGCCAAAGTGTTTGTGTTTGGAAGTGTTTTTGGCGGCACGGGTGCATCGTCGATACCGATTATTCCTATCGCGCTCAGGGATGCGGGCGAAATTCTCACCAACAACACACTCGACCTTAAAGCGGTAAGGTTTGGCTCTACATTGCTCACTGAATATTTCACCTTCACTTCTGTCGACAAGAAACAACTTGATTCGGACAAGATTGTGGCAAGTTCAGATTTCTTTGCCATCAATTCACAGGCGGCATTGCAGTTTTATCAGGATGATGAAACTATTAAAACATCGTATAGGATGCTTTATCACATCGGGTGGCCGCTCAAACACATCAAATTCGACGACAACAAGGAGAAGGGGAAAGTTGTGACTGGCGGCGGTGAGCAGCAAAACGACTGCCACATCGTGGAACTTCTTTGCGCGTGTGCCGCGTATGACTTTTTCCACATCGAAGACGACAAACTTCCTGCACAGGCTGAGTATTTGTACAGGACTATTGATTTCAGCAGTGGCACTTTGGATTTCAAACCGTCTGACTTTATGGAGGACGACGGAGAAAAGTTTGTCCGCAAATTGAGAAACTTCTTCATCTTCGCTCACATCATCCTCTCAAAGCACGGAGCAGCCAATGTGAAAGTGGATGGTATAGCGCCATTGCTCGATTTCCTTGTCAACAAAAAATACGAGGAATACATCGGCTATGACAATAGCATCAACGCCACACAACGCGAAGAAATTGATAACTATCTTCGCAGTTTTGCGTATTGTCTTGACAACGACGGCACAATAAAGAGGGGTTGGTTGTATCAGATATACAATTCAGTGAAATCCACCGGAGTGTCAAAATTCTTGTTCCCCTCCGAGGTTTTCAACGAGAATTGGGGCGAACTACAAAAAAACGACCCTTGCAAGATTTTCCAAGAAAAGAAAAGCACGGGATTTTTTAGCAGCGACGGTCGCAAGGAATACGAGGATGTTATCGAAGAACTGCATCAGGGCAATGAGGAGGGTGATTTTAAGGAAAAATTCATTCAGACCGTCTGCCGTGCAATCGACAAGACCATCCAATAGCATCACAATGTTTAACAGTCTAACATATAATTGAAATGGCTGAAATTAAAGCATTAGTAATCAACAGCAAGGAGACTTTGCAGGGTGCGCCCGGCAAGTGGCATGATATGTCATCACAAATGCATTCTCTCACAAGCAAAATCATTACACCGAAATTGAGCGAGGGCACCAATGCTTCTGCAATGGTTTCGGGCGTTCCGACGGTTTTTGCGAGGGAGAATCTGTTTGTGTATTCGATAGAGAATGCCGGCACTCTCAGAGCACAAAAAGACAAGGAGGACGATAGCGGACTTTGTGGCTACTACCTCAATCTTGTGGACGAATGGCGTGGTTTCATTGCATTCATTGCGCTCAATAGCGGCAAATTGGATGCAAAGAGGATAACGCTTGCATATTCCGACAAAAAAAGCATCAAAGACACTTCCAACATCTACGAGCCCAAAGGAGCATTTGGCAATATGCTTCTCGAAAATGCCAATTTATGGAAAGACCCTACTGACAATGACAGGACAAAAAAACCTTTCATTCACGTCATCAAATACGGAGACAAGGTAGTGGGCGGCACATCGCCAAGGTCGTTGCTTTTCACAGCGGTGTCGTACTCTATTGACGAAGAATCACCGTGCGTGGATAAGGCTACTCATAGGTTCACTGATCCACTGCAAAATAATCCTAACAAAGAACAGATAACGGCTCTATATGCGTATGTCAAGCAGTTGTTGCAGAAGTTAGATCGTTTTGACAAGACTTTCAATGCGGCTCTCAACAATGCAATAGACTACAAAAACGTAAAGAGCGAACTCGGCAAGTGGCTTGTTGAAATCGAGAACAAGATTGAAAACGACGCCGACAAAGCGAAAGCGAGCGCTTGGCCGGTTAACTTATTCAAGCGCAAACCTTTCGATGTATTCGACTACTCAGACAGTCTTTATGGCAAAAATGGTGTTATCTTTTCCGACCCTATGGGTGGCGAGGCATTTGAATTTGATGCCAATGATTTGCTATTGCCAAAGGATTCCGTGGTGGCACGGCTGCACGTATCTCCTGAAATCGAAAAGCAGCAAAAAAACTATTCCGAATTTATGCCAATTTTCGCACTCAAAGCCAAGAAAATGGGCACCAGTGAATATGCATTTTTTGCATTGCCGCTAAGCGAAACAGCGTTGAAGATTTTCAGCACTCAGAATGCCCTGCAAACATTTTTGGGAGAAAACCCCATTAATAACGAAGTCAAATCTTCGCTGAAAGCACAGTTCAACACTGACACTAACAAACTCGAAGTAACACTCGACGTAATCACCACAGACACAGACAAACAGAAGACAATAAATATGGAATATGCCGTTGGCAGCCCAATGGTGAAAAACGACATTATGATTTGGCCTAACTTTATTTCTGCACAATGGACCAAATACTATATGTACTCCGAGTTGCCCCACAATGTCGCATCGTCCAAGTGTCAGTTTATGGCAGTTCCTTTCATTGGAGAGGCAGAGTTGGATTTAGAGGGAATTGCAGATCCAGACGGCAACATAAAATATCTTGGAGACAAGCATATCACAGCACTTTCCGATTCACGCACATCCGACCAAATGTACAAATACGAAATCTATGAAAGCGACAAACCTTTCAAAGGTGTCAAAATGATGACTAATGGTCATTTGGGCGGTTTCTTCATTGTCAAGTATGATTCTATGGGGGGAAACTACATTCCCACATACTATGCAACCAAACCGCTGAAAGACGTAACAATTGGCGTGGATTTTGGCAGTACAAATACAGCGGTCGCATATTTTGACAAAAACACAGACAATGAAGCTCGAGGACTTGAACTGAAAGACCAAGTGGTCTCGCTCCTTCAATCGGAGGCAGCGCAAGGCAAATGTCCGACGGTAGAGAAGCATTTGCTTTTCTTCCAAAGCGAATCAACATATTCCAATGACATAAAAAGTGTGCTCGCTATTCAGAGCGACCAACATTTGCCAAAGGACAAAATGAGTGAACCGACTGAACGCTTGCATTACATTGAAGAGCCTGTCAAAGGCGGTATGCCGTGTTTTTGCCGTGAAATACCAATCAAGCGCGTTGAAGGCGACAAACTTATCGCCGAAATGCCCAGCAATTCTACCAACATAACGCTCATTCAAAATATGAAATGGGTGGACGACGCAGAAGAAAAGGCGCGCAAGACCGCATATCTTGGCTCTTTGCTGTTGCACGTATATGCCAATTTGTTTGAACTTAACAAGGTTCCTACAAAACTGAATTGGTCGTACCCGTCAGCAATGGGCGACGTTTTGGTAAGACAATACGGTCAGATTTGGAAAAGTCTTGGTGTAGATGGTCACAGTCCAGTAAAAGACAAAACGCTTGCTATCGCAGGAACACAATCAGGTGCAGACTCCATTACAGAAACAAAGTGGGATGATAGCAACGACATCTCAGATGCTTGGCAATCAAACGAATCAGATTGGGAAAGTAGCGATTCCGATTGGGGTAGCAACAGCACCACTGACGGTTGGGGCTCCGACAATTCAGATTGGAACGACAAGCCCGCCCAAAAAACATCCAAGAAATCATCCGTAAAAATCGATACGGGCGAAGATAATGTTTTCAATTTCACAAAAATTGATTCAAACGCTGCGTTGACTGAGGCGTGTGCGGTTGCAAATTTCCTTTCGCACAACAACAATCTCTCATCAGGAAAAAACATCTTAACGTTGAGTTTTGATATAGGCGGCAGCACTACTGACATTTCTGCAATCTGTCAATACGGAGATCAGAAATATATGATTAAGCAAAATTCAATTCGTTTTGCGGCTCAACGATTGTCGTATGCGACAAAAGAAATGTTTGAACCATTCGGCAACGTTTTGAAGAATGTCTGCCACAAAAACGGTATCCAATTGCTTGGTCTCAATAGCGGACCTGACTTGTACAACAAAGACACTGCACCATATTTCTTCGAACAGATTGTTGACAGACTTGACGACAGCCAACTTCACGATTTCTATAATGAAGTCGCTGCAAATTGTCCCGGATTATTCACTGTGAATTTGTATGTTACTGGACTTGTGCTGTTCTATGCTGGTCAAATAGTTACAAAACTAATCAAGGAAATACGTCGTTCATCAGTATTTCCTGATTTCAACGATTGGAAACCTGCCGTGCAAATTGTATTCACCGGCAAGGGTTCACGAGTCGTGGAATGGTTGTACTCAATTGATGAAAACTCATCAAGGAAATACAATTTCAAGATGTTCTGTGCCGGAATGGGCGGAAAAAACATTGCAGAAACGATGTTGTCCAAACCACCGTCAATAAAGGTTGAGAAACGCAGTGCAAAAGAGGTGAAATTTGAAGTTGCAAAAGGTCTTGCAATGGCAGACCACAGCAACAATCTGAAACTCAATATGCAATGCCTCGAAATCATTGGCGAAGAAGGTTTTTCGTTTACCAATCCTGAGACAGGTGAAGTAAAGACACTTGCTTTTGACGACAGCATTACGGCTGATATGCTGCGTTATACAAGTGTATATTTCGATGCTCCTTCGGATATTAAACCAATGGAAACAAGGTTCTTTGAATTCATCAGAATCTTCTATGACTACGCAAGTCATCTATTCGGATTCTCAATGAGTCAGAGCGAGATTCTCAGTGGCATAGCCAATATGAACTACAACACATACATCAAGAATCTTCCAGAGTACCGCAAGGCGTCGGAGAATGGCGGCAAGGACTTCGACTTTGTTGCGCCAATAATCATTCTTGAAGGTATGAAATTCTACGACGAGTATTTGTTGAAAGGCGTAAGAAAATAAGGACACTTTGTATGGACGATTTGTGCATATTGATAGAACTATCGGACAGCGGATTTGTAACACGGTGGCACGGCAAAGGTTGCAACGGTTTTGAGACCTTTGCCGAAACACCTTGTACTGTTGTCATCGGTAATGAATTGTTTTTTTCGCTGCGAAAGAATGTGGCGGATTTTACAAGACAAATGACAAGTTCTGCATCATTATGCAATTTGCCAGTTGCGTTGATGTTTCGGAATGATGTTCCGGATATTGACATTGCAAAACTTTCGATGCAGTTTGCAGCGACGGAATTCCATAATGTTTCAATTTTCAATTTTGGAAAAGTGCTGTCAAATGTATTGAACAAGGGCAATATTATGTTCCTTGAAAAAGATGGGGACAATCTTGCCGTGGCTATATATGACGGTGCGGGCAAAGTTTTGAAGCAAAAGAAACTTGAAGGCTTGGGTGCAAATCCTAATGTCAGCAACGCTGTGGACTTGCTTTGGGATTCACTTGGATACGATGCGTATTACCTTAACAAGGATTCCGAAAAAGAAAAACTTAGGCTTTTTGCCGAGGATTTTCTAAAAAGCGGACGAAGCGAAATCAACGACTACATCACATTATCAGATGGACATCAACACTCGTGTTTCTTGTCAAAATGCGAAGTAGAAAGCCGCAAGTCCGACAATGCTTTGGCTCGGGAACTAGCACATTTGCTTGATGCAGTGGGAATGTTGGGGGCGGATTGCAACCTGATACTTGGCAAGGATACGGTGGACGATTATTTTCACAAATTGGATTCCCATATCGGGTTCAAGACTGTGACGGCTCTTGATGAAAAAGTCACAAGTGCTATATGGAAATATATCATCAATAGCATTGAGACTCCGACGAGTGTAACACTGTCATCAAAACCATCACCGTCATCGCCGCCCGCACCACCGCCGCCACCGCCTTCAACTGCGCCGAAGACCAAAACGTCAAGCACGGTTGCACCGCCACCACCACCGCCAACAGTTGCGCCACAAAAAAAAAATGTTGCGCCACCGCCGCCACCGCCGACTGTTGCGCCGAAAAGGAGTTGCCCACCGCCGCCGCCACCCCCACTGGCAACAAGAAAATAAATTATTAACTAAAAACACGAACAAAAATGATTAACTTGAAAAAAGGAGGTAAAATCAACCTTCAAAAAACAAAACCCGGTCTAAGCAAACTAACATTAGGACTTGGATGGGATGTCAACGAGGGAGCGTCGAAGTTTCAGTTTGACTGCGATGCGTCCGTTTTCATCCTTGGAGAAAACGGAAAACTCATCAGTGACGAGCATTTCGTTTTTTACAACAACAAAATCAGCCCTGACGGTTCTGTCGTCCATAATGGCGACAACAGAACAGGCGCAGGAGATGGCGATGACGAAACAATCAACATCGATTTGACTAAAATATCGTCAAACGCTCGACAACTTGTTTTCGCGATAAGCATCGATCAAGCCGAGGAACGCGGACAGGATTTCGGTATGATTTCCGGCGCTGTTGCACACGTGTATGACAACACAAACAACGAACTCCTCATAGAGTACAATCTCAACGAGAAGTTTGCGGGAACAGACGCTTTGCTCATCGGACGCATTTACCTCATGCCCGAAGGATGGGAGTTTGAGGCATTGTCCAATGCATATAACGGCGGTTTGCAGACCCTAATTGACATCTATTGCTAAAAAAACTGACAATATGAAATTCTGCATCCTGATAGAATTGACACGCAACACCATATCGTTCCGCTATTATCGTAGTGACGGCGACGAAAAGTTTCTGTCTTTAGGAAAAGACGGAAAACAGTCGTCGTGTGCGTTGCCATTGACGATTTGGTGCAACGGAACAAAATTTGAAATAGG
>DGIK01000018.1:0-16831 GCA_002393195.1 Bacteroidales bacterium UBA3824
TCAACCGCAAGGCAGACGGCTCGCTCGAACCCCTGCCCGCCAAACACGTGGACACCGGTATGGGCTTTGAACGCCTCTGTATGGCTATCCAAGGCAAGCAATCCAACTACGACACCGACATCTTCCAACCTGTCATTCAGGAGATTGGACGATTGACCGGCATACCTTACGGCTCGTCGCACGATACCGACGTTGCATCTCGCGTCATCGCCGACCATATCAGGGCAATTTCGTTTGCAATTGCCGACGGACAACTCCCCGCAAACGCAAAGGCGGGTTACGTAATCCGCCGCATCCTCCGCCGCGCAGTCCGCTACGCATACACGTTCTTGAAACAGAGCGAACCCTTTATGTACAAACTCCTGCCCACACTTATTAATGTAATGGGCGAGGCTTACCCCGAACTCGTGGCTCAGCGCGAAATCATTGAGAAAGTGATGATTGAGGAAGAGACATCATTCCTCCGCACCCTTGAAACCGGCATCAAACTCCTCGACAAGGTGGTTGACAACGCCAAGAAGGCGGGCAAGACCGAAATCGACGGCAAGACAGTATTTGAACTTTACGACACATACGGCTTCCCGCTCGACCTTACCGAGCTGATTCTCAAGGAGAAAGGATTGACGCATAATCAGGCAGAATTTGAGGCTTGCCTCCAACAGCAAAAAGACCGTTCCCGCAACGATGCCAAGATTGATTCGGGCGATTGGGTAGAGGTCAATACCTTTGATACTGAGGACTTTACGGGGTACGACAATTTGACCGAGGATGTCAAGATTTGGCGTTACCGCAAGGTGGAAGCCAAGGGCAAGACATTCTATCAGATTGTATTCAACAAGACCCCGTTCTACGGCGAAATGGGCGGTCAGGTAGGCGACCAAGGCTACATCGAGGCCAACGGCATCAAGACCTACATCACTGATACTCAGAAGGAAAACGGACTTTCAATCCATATCGTCAAGGAACTCCCCAAAGACCTCGGCGCAATATTCAAGGCTGTTGTCAACAACGAAAAACGTCACGCCATCGAGTGCAACCACTCGGCTACACACCTTCTCGACGAGGCTCTGCGCACGATACTCGGCACACATGTAGAGCAAAAAGGCTCGCTCGTTACCGACGGCTATCTGAGGTTCGACTTCTCGCACTTCTCCAAGATGACCGAGGACGAAATCACTCGTACAGAGCAACTTGTTAACGAACACATCCGCGCCGCCATTCCATTGGAGGAGCATCGCGATATGGACATCAACGAAGCCAAAGCCCTTGGCGCAATCGCCCTCTTTGGCGAAAAATACGGCGACAAGGTGCGCGTTGTGAAGTTTGACAAGAGCGTGGAACTCTGCGGCGGCACACACATCAGCAATACCGGCAGGATTGGTCTCTTTAAGATTATTTCTGAAACAGCCATCGCATCGGGCATCCGCCGTATCGAAGCTCTCACAGGCAAGGCTGCGGAAGATTATCTCCGTAACCAATACGAAGTGGCTCAGCAACTGAAACTTATGTTTAAGGCGAAGACCGAGGCCGACGCCCTCAAAAACGTTCAGGCTCTCATCGACGACAATGCTGCCCTCCGCAAACAGATTGACGCCCTCGAACACGAAAAACTCACCTCCGTTCGCGATGCCATCGCTGCCAAGGCTCAGGACATCAACGGTGTAAAAGTAGTAGCCGAAATCGTAAAAGTTGGCAACAAAGACCTCCTGAAAGACCTTTCGTTCCAACTCCGCCAACAACTCGGCAACTCCTACATCGTACTCGGTGCAGAGTTTGACGGCAAGCCGCTCATCTCGGTAATCATCGCCGACAATCTCGTAAAGGAGCGCGGCCTCAACGCCGGAGCCATCGTCAAGGAAGCCGGCAAGGAAATCAACGGCGGCGGCGGCGGTCAACCGTTCTACGCCACAGCAGGCGGCAAAAACGCCGCAGGACTTCAGGCTGCCGTCGATAAGGCAAAGGCAATGTTGAAGTAACAAATATGAATTTCATATAAAATATAGTGTTTTGGCAAGTTTGTGTTATGCATAATTGCCAAAACACTATTCCATATTGTTGCTTATTTATTGCTTTGTTATAAAAATCCTTTGTTTAACAATAAAAAATCACTCACAAAAAAATGCTCGTCAAGACATACGCAAGCGCAGTACACGGCATCGACGCCATTACAGTAACGGTAGAAACCGACGTATCGGACGGACTCAATTTTTATATGGTTGGACTTCCCGACAGCGCGGTCAAAGAGAGTCAGCAGCGTATTGAGGCGGCATTGAGGTCATCGGGCTACCGGCTGCCCGGCAAAAGGATTGTTATCAATTTGGCGCCCGCCGACCTCAAAAAAGAAGGTTCGGCATACGACCTTGCAATTGCGATAGGCATACTCGGCGCATCAGGACAGATAAGCAGCGAAGCTGTCGGCGAGTACATCATTTTGGGCGAATTGTCGCTTGACGGCTCCATCAACCCCGTGAAAGGCGCATTGCCAATTGCAATACAAGCCCTCAAAGAAAAATACAAAGGCATAATTCTTCCGGCTCAAAACGCACGCGAGGCAGCCGTTGTTAATAATATCGTGGTCTATGGCGTGTCAAATATTAAGGAGGTAATTGATATTTTCAACGGAACACCCACCGTCGCCCCAACAGAAATAGACACAAGGAAAGAGTTTTTTAGCGATTACGAATCCATCGACCTCGACTTTGCGGACGTCAAAGGTCAGCAAAACATAAAACGCGCCATGGAAATAGCGGCGGCTGGCGGACACAATGTAATCCTGATAGGTCCTCCCGGCAGCGGCAAAACGATGCTTTCCAAACGCATACCGTCCATTTTGCCGCCGTTCACACTCCGCGAATCTCTCGAAACCACCAAGATACATTCTGTGGCTGGCACATTGCCGGCTGGCTCGGCATTGATGACCAAACGTCCATTTCGTTCGCCTCATCATACCATTTCTGACGTTGCCTTGGTCGGCGGCGGCACGTACCCTCAGCCGGGCGAAATTTCACTTGCACACAATGGAGTATTGTTCCTCGACGAACTTCCTGAATTTAAGCGTCAAGTGTTGGAAGTATTGAGGCAACCGCTCGAAGAACGCACCATAACAATATCGAGGGCGCGTTCCACCGTCAATTATCCCGCCGGATTTATGCTCGTGGCGTCGATGAATCCGTGTCCCTGCGGCTATTACAATCATCCCGAAAAAGAATGTACCTGTGCTCCCGGCGCAGTAAAAAAATATCTGAGCCGCATTTCAGGTCCATTGCTCGACAGGATAGATCTTCACGTAGAAGTAACACCAGTGCCATTCAAAGACCTCTCGATGCAGACAAGCGGCGAAACCAGCGCACAAATCCGCGAGCGCGTGGTAAAGGCTCGTGAAATACAGCAAAAAAGGTTTGAACAATCGCCCGAAATCCACTGCAACGCACAGATGACGAGCAGCAAAATCCGCGCATACTGCACTCTCGACGAAGCATCGATGGCACTCATTAAAAAGGCGATGGAAAAACTCGGACTCTCAGCCCGTGCCTACGACCGCATCCTGAAAGTGTCGCGCACCATCGCCGACCTCGCCGGCGAAGAAGAGATAAAAGCGGCGCACGTGGCAGAAGCCATCACTTACCGCAGCCTCGACCGCGAAAATTGGGGACTTTAATCAAAATTCCGCGCCATTACGAATGGCGTTGTTGCCATAACAAAGCGCTTCCGTTAAGAATGATTACTTTCATAATTTGCTTTTTATTAAATTTGATGCGCAGTTTTGATGAAAGTTTAATATACTACCGCTTCCTCCAACACCCTCACTTCCACTTTCATCTTGCCGGTCTTGACCACCGTCGTAATCCGCTCCTCTACCCCACCGACAACGCTGAGAAAACGTTTTTTCATATCTTCCGCCGTGGACTCCGCTGTGGTTTTGTATGGTGCGGAGACGGTGATTTCGAGGGCGGGAATGTCGTATTTTTTCAGGAAACTAATCACATCAACGCCGCTGTCTTCAACAATGGGTATCGGCAAATGTTTCTCAAAAACATCGGCAGAATCTGGCAGTACAAAATCGTGTTTTTTGACGATTGCCTTCTGTGAATCGCAACCGAGAGTGTCGGTGGCGGAGGCTCCATTTTTGGTTGTAATCACAAAACGGTACGGACGGTCTTGCGGCAGTCCAAAATAAAACTCGCCGTTGGGCTGCGTGCGATATTGCGCGTAAGTTTTTTTGTTGAGGTCGTCGATGACGCGGATTTGGGCATTGACCGGCTCCTCGCTGAGATTGGTAATCTTGCCCTTGTAAATTGCAATCGTATCGGGGCGGAATATCATCGGCAAATCCACCTTGTAAATCACCCGACGGTGCGTGAGCGGCTCTTCCGATGTGTAATACGCGGTCTTGCCATCGGCGGTGATAGAAAAATCGTGCTCGTCGTAGGGCGTGTTGATATACTTGCCGAGATTGATAGGCGCCGACCAATCGGTCCACGAATCAGCCTTCATACGCTTGCTCATATAAATATCGGTGCCGCCAATGCCGGAGCGACCGTTGGAGACAAAATACAACGTCTTATTATCGGCGGCGAGGACGGGCGAATATTCTGCATATTCGGTGTTGATAGAATTGCCAAGATTGATAGGATAGCCAAAACCGCCGTCTTCGTCCTTTACCGAAACCCAAATATCGGGATAAAAAAGCGGCTGGTTTTCCTCCAACATAGTAGAATGTGAAACTCCAGGACGATGGCTCAAAAAATCAAAGGTTAGAGGATTATATGTGCCTAAGGGGAAAGGGCACATATACGACTCGGCAGTAGCGATTGACAAACCCCAATTTTTAAGCATCTGCACAGTAAACTCCTCACGATAACCCGGCACGCCTTCCCTGCCCGCCGCCAAAAACAACGCATTGTTGTCAGCCGACGGATGCGCATTCATACTGCCAAAATATGGATGAGGATTCCTTTCTGGCACCAACTCCACATAATGGTTTGCCTTGCCGCATATCAGGGGCTGGCTCCATTGGTCGATACCTCTATTAGTGGACGATGAAATCACATTGCCACGATAATAAATATATATCTTGGGGTTTGCCTCTTTGCTTGGCGAACCCCACTGCAATGTTTTTGGGCGGATGACGTACATTGTGTTGTTGTCGGCGGAAATGCCGCTCGTATAAGTGGATGCCGAATCAATGTTTATTGCTTCCTCGCCGACATAATAAATTCCTATCTGGTCGGTGGGCTTGGCATCAATCGACTTGTCTCGCAAAAATTGTAATGCAATCCTCGACGGCACCATTATGCGGTCTTTCAACATACAAGGATCTATTTCCTTAGTTTCAACAGTGTCTATCCGTATCGAATCGGGTTTAAACAGGTTTTCTATACGCACCAACGGCTGCCACCGTCCGTTTTTGAAATCCGAATAACATACGCCAATGCCCGACTCTACTTTGCGTGTAGTCTCATATTCATCCACAACGCGTCGTCCCGATTTTAGATGAACGTATTCCATCTTTTTTTGGAGTTTGATTGGCTTGTAATCCACGTGCGTCAGGTACAGGCGCGTGCCGTCGGGAGATATGACGGGGTATTTGTTGATGGCTTCAAAATTACTCAAATGTCCGTATGATATATAGTTGTCGATATACGGAATTTTGCGACCCTTTACGTTGAGATATTTGATATCGGGCTTATCCACCGACGGCTCGTTGATGATGTCGGGCAGACGGACGCGGCGACACGAATCCTTGTTTTCGGTAAGGAGGCGTTTGAGCATTTCTATCTCATAATCATAATTAGGGAACAGCGGCGCATACCTATTGATGATAGCCACAACGCTGTCCATCCGTCCTTGCACAAAATAATCCTTGTACAATTCCTGCATACGCCTCAGCGCAAGCCGCGACGGTGCGCCACGCCGAATATAAAAATCGCAAATGGAATCTCTACGGGCAAAAAATTCTTCTGTTACACGTCCGTAATACGATAGCATCTCCTGCATCGCGAAATTCCTCTCTGCATACACACCGGCATAAAACATCTGTTTCATAGTATCCACCATCTCGTGCGGCAACCTGTCATAAAAAAATTTCAACCGCTGCCAATGTCCACTGTAATATACATCCCTGCGCCAATTGTTGATGAACTCGCCAGAGAGCCGTTCACGAGGGAAGAGGTAGGAATACAATTTGGAAGCCTGACTGTAATACTCTTGTTTGCGCGAATTGCGGGCTTGGATGCGCTCCGATTTCAACGAAAACAACCTTCCCTTTTCGTATGCCGTCATATATTTGAAAAGCGTCGCACGAGAGCCGTTTTCGAGCCGGCTGAAATATTCCACGCTGTCGATAAACTCCATTATGAAATTGAGCCTGCGACTATAAGGATAGTCGGCGGTAAACTGTTTGGCTTTTGCGAGGCTCTTGTCCGCACGCGCCGCACGGTAGGCTGCATCTTCCTTCAATACCGTGGCGCGTTCTATGAATTTTGGGTTGCAACCCTTGTACGCCCTGATGAAAATTGCAAAACCCCTTTCCGTTGAATCGTTCATAATGGTGCGGCGGAGTTGCACGGCGGCGATTTCATCCATCTTAAATTTTGCCGAATCCTGAGTAATGCCATAATTATCAAGCATATACTTACGAAAATCCTTGGCGGAATTGCGGAATTTGCCGTCCACCTTTTTGAAATTGATGAACGCCTCCTTAGGGTCGCTCTGCATCGCGCAAAGTCCAAGTCCGTAATACGCGGCGTGGATGTCGCGGTGTTTTTTGATAGATTTTTTGAATATTTTACGAGCCGCCAACGTGTCGCCGCCCCCATACACCATCGCAAACGCCTTCTGCACCTTCTTCACATTCTGCACCTTCTGAGCCAAGGAGAATTGCGGAATGGCGAGTATAAGTGTCAATACTAAGATTAATGTTCTCATTTTCAATCCGATATAATTATTTTTTCATCCAAAAAGATTTGTTATATTTTACAAACGTAAAATCACAAAAAATAATTATAAAAAACGACTGCAATTTTTGTCTCACGGAGGCACGGAGCTCACGGAGTTTTATATGTTCATTCTCCGTGTCCTCCGTGTCTCCGTGAGAGTTTCAATACATCAATATCACCTTCCCGACAATAAACTCATCCAGCACAAGCCCCCAAAACCGCGAGTCGAGCGAGTTGGGCGGCTCCATCGACGGCGTAGGCACTTTGAAGGTCATCAGCACGAAGGTCTTCAACGTGTTGTGCGCCGTGTATTACAGGCTGCCACACACAATATTATAAATGATATATAAAATGCAATTTTTTTCATTCTAATAAAAATAAACTTACAATTCTACCTTGACAAGATTAAATTCATCCACGACAACAATTGCATAAAGCGTGTCGCTACTTTCATCACCAGCAATTCGCAATATTGGTACATTCAAATCTATTTTTCTCTGCAATGTTCCCGAATAATCTCTTAGAAAAATGCAATGGGGCAGTTTGGAAAAATCACGTCCTCTCGGCAACTTAACTTCTTCATTGTCATAATCATATTCGAGTGTTGCAATATAATTGGCGGTAAAACAAAGTCCTTTTGCACCAGTTCTTGTACCATCGAGGATTTTCAGGTCTCCATCCGAAACAGTGTATTTTGATGTCGGCGCATACTCATATTTCAAATCAATTTTTTTACCATCAAATTTGTAGATTGCCATATACTCAAATTTTATAGGGCAATATACAAGCAAATCCTTACTTCGGTTATAGCATACCTCTCCCTGAAAACAATTATATTTGCTATCCGCCGAAAAATCTCCCTTAATTGGGTCTTTGCCAAACTTTATGGTGTCATTTCCACAAATAAAACTGAATGGATGGTCTATTGACTCAGGATTGTGCCTTATGGAGCGGTCTCCCGACAATTGGATAATTCTGTTGTAGGAACAATCAAGTCCACGATCAGCAAGGTGGCGTAACGAACAAACGCCGTCGGAATCCAACGAAAGGAGTATTTGTTTGTCCTCATTCAAGTCCCAAACAAAAATAGTGTCCCCATTGTATTCTTCAAACACCGGCATAGAAAAGTCATCGGGTCCCTGACCGTATTGTCCAGTCGCCGACACTTCCTTGCCCGACTTCTTGTCGATGAAATGAGCGAAAGGCGAATTAAATGGATCACTCCAAAACAGGTGCTTATCAGTGCATAACAAGACCCCAGGCATTTGAGACAACAGACTGTCGGAAAGTGTCTCAAAACCTTTTTTTTCAACAACAATAGATTGAGTATTATTGTTCTGACAACTAATGCATACTAATAAATACATTAGTAATGAGAAATAGACCATCCTATTCATTTTCTTCATATTAAGGGCGATACGCAAACGAATACCTTTTCCCATCTTTTCCCTTGCAGACGATGTTCTCTGTGGTTGCTTCGCAACCAGTTCGCTCGTAGAACGATTGCGAAGTTTCATCTTGTACAAGGGCTTCCTCATTCTCCACCTGCAAGTCGCTCATCTGAGCTCCTGCAATGTCCTTGTTGGCGGTGTAAACGCCAAACGCTGCGGCAGCAACGACAGCCAATCCGAAAATTACCTTCTTTATTTTCTTGTCGTTTTATTAATGTATAATTGAGTTGATTGTTTTTATTCGTATTTAAATTCCACAACCAACCTTTCGGGACAATCAGAAATACCAAAGATTGTCTTTGATTCCTCATTAACGCATATCCACGATACAGGGATGTCGGGTTTGAAATACTTCACGGGATGTCCATTGTAGTCAAACACAAAAATCTTGTCGTAGAGACCGTCGCCATTATCGTCTTCTTCAAAAGTAAGACCTATGTATAGCAACCATATTTTATCTGAGGTAAGGCTGCAATTTTGAAACGATAGTTTGGCGTTGTCCGTCGGCACATAGGCATCGCCATCGTCCACCATCTGAGGCAGAAAACAATCAGGACCTTGTACTCTGTGCAGAAGATTCAAATCTTCGTCGTAAATGTCAAATATATCTGTGTACATATATGAGACAACGAATTTTTTTTGTTCCGCGTTATAATAGACTCTGTTTTTATATGAAAACTTCTTTGCCCAGTCACTCTGGCTGTTGGATTTGTCGGGATAATCGAGTATCAAATTCATTTTTTTGCCTGTGGAATCGTATTTTGTCAAAAGAGACTGTTCGTCAGCCATAATCGTCGAAACAATCTCTTTTTGGGGAGTCCTTGCAACCCAAAACGGAATGTTTTCAAATTCAATTTTTGAAACAGGCTGCACATCGTTGGAACTTACAAAATCTTTGAAAGAAAACACTTTTGCTTCTTTTTTCATTGCATCAAGTACAACGACATCCTGCCTGTCAACTTGCAATGCAAAGCACTATAAACTTTCATTCGGACCTTCGCCATGGCTGATATTGCACGACAGACGTTTCTTTGTTGGGATGTCATACGTCGTTACAAATTTGTCGGTCATCATTTCCACGACAAACAATACTGTGCCTTCACAATACACCGATACGGGCTTCATCAATGAATCTAAATCTAAAACTTTTCCTTTCAAATTCTTCGGCTCGTCGAAATCAGATAGACTGATTTTTTTAGATTCGCTGACTTCTCTGCTTGTACACGCTTGCAGAAAAAAAATTGCAAGGACTATATGCCAAATATTTCTTTTCATTTTGTAGATTATTAGCTGAACCGTCCAAAAAGGTAAATATATTCTGTATTATTTGCAATACAGAATATACAACACCCTTTTGAAGGGCGTACAACACATTTCTTCCTGTTATCTTATGTTTCTTGCAAATACAGTTGCACTTCCGTCCCAGTGGATGCATATGGCGGGCTTGTTGTCTTTGCAAGGATTCTTAAATGATTCTACCTCACCAAGAGCCTACACATTCTCTGACTGCAAGTCACTCATCTGTGCCTTTGCGTCTGCCTTGTTGGCGTTGTATGCGCCAAACGCTGCGGCTGCAACGACAGCCAATCCGAAAATTACTTTCTTCATTTTAGCGTGAATTTTACGTTAATATTATTGTTAATTGTGTTTTACGTCCCGAAATTTTTCGAGACTCGCTTGCCATCCCGAAATCTTCCATCCTTTGCACCAAAAGGGCATCAGACTTTTTATCTCGTTTCGACGTTGCAAAGATATAGCGCAAAAATCAAATAAACATCATAAAAAACGTACCACTTGTGGTATGTTTTTCAACTTTTGCCAACCCAAATACAACGTATTGTAATTGGGTCGGCTGCATTACAGATATGTGTAGGTGGTGCTGCTGCCATACCACAAAGGGTATGTCCGAAGTCATTTTTTCAAAATATCTGAGTTCCTGTTGTAAAAATACAACAATCCTTTACGTTCCGAATACACCGGGATAGTCTCAGAATGGAGATATTCCACCGACTTGCCAAGACGGACGGTCTCAATGCCCAAAACGTTGAGAGTACGCAAAAATTTGCTGTCCATTTCGGCTATCATTCTTGAACTAAAATTGATTCGTCAAAAGGTTGCTTGCCATCAATCCCGATGCGGATATTAAGTTTCACAATGTTTTTATCACCTGTGACAATGTGGAGGTGTTGTTGGCGGATTGCGACATTGCCGTCAACGCGTTGGATTTCAAGGACAGGACGCCATTTGTCTTTGACGATATTTGCGCGAAGAAAAACATCCCAGTGCTTCACCCCTACAATTTTGGTTGGGCGGGATTTCTCGCTGCGGTTGCGCCCGGCGGACAGAAACTTTCAATGCTTTCCGCAACTCCTAACGGCTTTGAATTGGAAGTTGCAAAATATGCCGTCAAAAAAAATCCCTGCAAATGGTTTGAAGACGCAATAGCAAGCGTAGAAAGAGAACAAGGAGCCACCCCGCCGCCACAACTTTCCGTTGGCAGTTGGGCAGCCGCCTCCATTGCCATCAAGGTCATGTATAGAATTGCAACGGGGAAAAAAGTCGATTATTTTCCTAAATATTATTTGTCAGGCTTTTTTTAGTCGCTTCGCGAGAAATTTTACAAATCTTTTCAAATTAAACAAATTTTTGAAAGATTTGTTTAGATTTGTATGATTTCTGCCCGCAGGGCACAAAAAAAAATGATTGCTCATTTGGACAGCATCTCGCGCAGTTCGTCGATTTTTTCAGCAGGGATTTTTAGCATTTCTACCACTTTGTTGAAGTCAAAACCGGCGGAAATGAGGTTGCGGACGTTTTCGAGGAGTTGTTGCGCCATGCCTTCAGCTCGACCTTCGGCACGACCTTCGGCGCGACCTTCGGCACGTTCGCGTTTTTTGGCGTTGCGGATGGTCGAATTAATGGAATACGTATCACGGTAGAGTTTGAGGCTCTCCTCATACTCTCTGTACTGACGAGGGTTCATATTGGCTATCTCCGCACGGGTATAAAGCCTGTTGAACGGCGTTTTCGTCATCATTTTCGGTGCTGTTGTTATCTTTCCCATATTCTTTATGCTATATATCCAATAATCAAATTTTGTCTGTAAATCGTCCTCAGTCGCCTTGTCGAAATTCAACAAGTCGATGAAAAACATTTTGAACTTGTCGGTAACTGGCTTGTCAGTACCATTAAACACAGGGACAATCTCATAAACGACCCTCTTGGGCGCATCCTTTACCGGCAGATGGAAGTTCATCAAGAAAATACCATAGACAGGATACATTTTGTACTTCCACCTCTCCGTGTTGTCGCCTTGAAGCACTATCGAACGAGACATATAATAGAATGCCCGCTCGACAAATGTATCCTGACTCTGAAACTGCATTTCTATTATGACATCTTCCGAACCATTAATCTTGCAATGCAGGTCGTAATATATCGTCCTGCCATTGTGATGCAATGCCACAACTTCCTTGTTGAGGTAACGTACCGACGTCACCACCTTGCCGCTGCCCTCAAAAAGTGCGTTGAGGAACGCCATCAACAGTTCCTTGTCCCCAAACAGCAACTTGAATCCATAGTCCGTGAGTATGTCAACGTACTTCAACGGCTGATACAGGTGGCTGTCTTGTTTTATTCTTGCCATACAATTGGTCGGTTTTATTTATATCGCAAATATAAACAGTTTTTTTCTGTTTCGCAAATACTTTTTGCAAAAAATTTTTCACTGACTTGCCGCAATTTTTTAGTCGCTTCGCGAGAAATTTTACAAATCTTTTCAAATCATACAATTTTTTGAAAGATTTGTTTAAATTTGTACGATTTCTGCCCGCTGGGCACACAAATATTACGCCGTCAGACGTAATACAAAGCGAAGAAAAACGCAGATTCATTTTTTTATTACAATGCAAAATCATAATTTGCAATATAACAAAAACTTTTTTGCAATTCTCCAAAAAATCCTTACATTTGTCCCGTATTACCAACACTTAAAATACATTCAAAACAATTATTGAAAAAATGAAGATAAAAATATATTATGAAAACAAAAATGAAAATTACTAAAAAAGTATTGATGGCTACGCTATTGACGGCTTCAACCGCGATGCCCTCAGCGGCGCAAGAGCTGCCAACGCAATGCTCCGACATCTCCATCGTAGAAGAAAACCGCGAGCCGATGCATGCCGCGTGGTTTCCGTACAGCAACGAGCAGGACGCCATCGCCAACAACCACAAGTCAGATTGGTACAAATCGCTCAACGGCAAATGGAAATTTTATTTTGCCGAAAATCCTGGCAAAGTGCCAGAAGGATTCGAGTCGCCAGACTTCAACGACGCCTCGTGGAATACAATCCCCGTACCGGGCGACTGGCAGATGAATGGCTACGGATACCCGGTTTACACCAATGTTGCATACGACTTTTCTTACAAACCAGAGCCGCCCAAAGTGCCTTTTGAAAACAACTGGACTGGCGTTTACCGCACCACATTCCAAGTGCCGGAGAATTTTGCCAAACAAGGCAGCGACGTGGTTTTGCACGTGGGCGGCGCAAGGAGTGCGCTCTTCGTGTATCTCAACGGCAATTACGTGGGCTATTCGGAAGATTCCAAGCTCGCCGCCGAGTTCAACCTCACGCCGTATCTTGCAGCAGAAGGAGACAACGTATTGAGTTTCAAGATTTTGCGCTGGTCGGACGCTTCGTATATGGAAGACCAGGACTTCTTCCGATTCAATGGCATAGAGCGCGACGTCTATATCTATTCGCGTCCGCAAAACCATTTGGCAAACGTCAAGATAGAGGCATCCACCGACAATCTCAAAGATGGCAATGTGAATATTACATTTGATGTTGCCAATTCCGGCAAGAAAAAATATGGAGCCAACATCACGGCGTCGCTTATGTCGATGGATGGCGGCGTCAGGTATGCCACGGCATCGGTAAAGAGCAGCAAGGTTGCGATGGGCGAGACCATCACAGGCAATCTCCAGCTTGCCATCAAAAACATCAAACTCTGGTCCACAGAACAGCCCAATCTCTACAAATTAGTCGTAAAACTCGACAACGACGGCAATAGCGCACAGCATTTCACCTTCAATGTAGGATTCCGCAAAGTGGAAATCAAGGACGGCGTATTGATGGTGAACGGTCGCAAGATTTTGGTAAAAGGTGTCAACCGCCACGAGCACGACGAATACACGGGACACGTAATCACCCGCGAATCGATGATTAAGGACATCATGCTAATGAAGGCAAACAACATCAACGCCGTGCGCACCTGCCACTACCCCAACGACCCGATGTGGTACGACCTGTGCGACAGCCTCGGCATCTACCTCGTGGACGAGGCCAACAACGAGAGCCACGGCATGATATATGGTCCCAACAGCCTTTCCAAAAAGCCCGAATGGGAAATCCCGCACGTGCAGCGCGTGATGCGTATGGCAATCCGCGACATACACCACCCGTCGGTAATTATCTGGAGCCTTGGCAACGAGGCGGGCGGCGGCGTCAATTTTGAAAAATGCTACGACGAACTCAAGGCCTTCGACTCCTCGCGCCCCATTCAGTACGAGCCGGCTGGCGAAGAACGCTACACCGACATCGTTTGCCCGATGTATGCATGGGATTATTGTTTTGCCTACAACAAGGAGAAAAAGCCGCGCCCGATGATTCTCTGCGAATACGCACACGCAATGGGCAACAGCGTGGGCGGTTTCGACGAATATTGGAAACTCTTCAAGGAGAGCTACCAGGTGCAGGGCGGTTTTATTTGGGACTGGGTTGACCAAGGTCTTGCCGCAGAGAAGAACGGCAAAAAATATTGGTGCTGGGGCGGCGACTTCGGTCCGGAAGGCACTCCGTCCGACGACAATTTCTGTATGAATGGCATCGTAAACCCCGACCGCACTCCGCATCCCGCACTTACGCACGTCAAGTACAATTATCAGAACATCGACACCAAAATGATGTACGGCAATGTGCAGATGACCAACCGTTATGATTACATCGACCTCTCAAATTTCAAGGTGCACGGCGTACTTACCGCAGACGGACACATCGTCAAGGAGTTTGACATGGCATGTCCCAAGGCAGCCCCTGGCAACGTAGCAATGCTCAACCCTTCGTGGAAGGATGGTGTCAATTTCGACAACAACAAGGAATATCTGCTTGTGCTCAGGTACATTCTCTCCAAAAATTCGATTGCTGGCGTACCCGTAGGCACGGAACTCGCCTCTGAGCAGCTTCTCGTGCAACCCCCCGACCCCAAGCGCATAAAGGACGCCACAATCCCTGGCACAGTTTACAAGACCGTTTCTGACCGCGAAATCACCATCGAAGCCAACGGCGTAAAACTCGTATTTGACAAGCCGACTGGATTCCTCAGCGGCATTTATAAGTCGGGCAGCAATGCCAACATACTCCACGCCAACGTGCGCCCGATGATATGGCGCGCACCCACCGACAACGATTTCGGATTCAGGATGGAAGAAGTTTGCAAGGTTTGGAAAGACGACAATACCGACATGCGCCTCATCGAAGGTGGTCTCCGCGTATTCACCTACATCGACGAAGGCGAAAGGGGCGAGCTGATGACCCTCACCGCGCTCGATTCGATTGCTGATGGCTCGTCGATAAGAGTGATGTCGGTATATGAGCTTCCCAATTCAGGCACAAGGCTCGCCACAAATTACAGAATGTATGGAGATGGTAGCATTGTCGTTACAGAATACATCGAAAATCAAGGCAAACAATTGCCGATTCTTCCGCGTTTTGGTCTCAACTTCCGCGTCATCAAGGATTACAAAAATGTGGATTGGTACGGACGTGGTCCCGAGGAAAATTATTGCGACAGGAAAACTTCATCGTTCATCGGTCGATACAAATCTACCCCGGAGCAGCTTTATTTTGCATATCCTTCGCCGCAAGACAACGGCAACCGCACCGACACCCGCACGATGAGCATCGTAAATGCCAGCGGACACGGATTGGAATTTGTCAATATGGGACATCTGTTTGACTTCTCGGCGTTGCCTTATACCATCGAAGACCTCACTCAGGTCAAGCGCGGCACCAAACACACAATCGACCTCCCCGAACACGATTATTATTCGGTAAATGTTGACTACAAGAATATGGGTGTAGGCTGCATCAATTCTTGGGGCGCATGGCCGCTCGAAGAATATCGCCTCCCCGTTCCCGAAGGCGGCATCAAATTCGAGTTTAAGATGATTGTGAAATAGATTTGAGTTTAGCGATTAGAGATTAAAGTTTAGAGTTTGAAGTTTCTCGTAATTAATTACCAACTTACAACTCTAAACTTTTTGTTTTTTTGCTTTGTGTGTCCAAGTATGTCATTATAATTTTGCACTATTGATTGCGAAGCAAAATTAGAAATAATTTCCATTGTTTTGAAAAAAAAAGTTAGATAATTATATTTTTTGTATTTTTATGCCGTTATTAATATAAATCATAATAAAAAAAAACACATCATTATGAAAAAAGCGATTCTATTATTGTTGGTCTTCATTTTGGGAATAATTGGCAATGCCGACGCCCAAAAACTCAAAAAAGCCTACGAAAAACTCCGTGCCGGCGAGTACGAGGACGCGGAGAGCATGTTCAACAAGGCAACCAAGAAAAAATTGGAGCCTGGTGCAGCCTATTTTGCGCTCGCATCCATCCGTTTTGACACCGCGTCGGGACGCAAGGACAATCAGAAGGCGTTTGACCTTTACCAAAAGGCGAAAGACAAACTTGCAAGGCTCGACCAAAAGACTCTCGACGCTTACAAGGCGACATACGGCATGGACATCAGGGCTGCGGTCTGCGATTCGATGATGAGGTTGTGCGCATTGCAGGATTATTATGCGGTCTATAAAAATTTCAACAATTACATTTGCTCGTCGCAGGACACAATTTCGCAAAAATTCCTCGCAAAATACGGCAAAAAATATCCCGACCTCAGGGACAGACTCACTTATTCGATTGATTCACTCGACTACTTAATCGCCAGTTATTTGGCGAAAAAATGGATTTTGGGACGCGAGCATCTTTCTGGCAAATATCAGTGCATCAAGTGTTTCGACGAGATATTTGACGACCAGCGTCCGCATCCGTTCCACGATTCGGTGCTGAATACCGTACACAAAATCCAACAGGAAATTTATGACGAAATCGTGCAGGACGGCAATTACAAGAGAATGACATCGTTTAGGTGGCTGTACGACCCAACGTATGAAAAGGAACTCAGGTATCTTTACAATTGGTTTTATTATTCCAACACTTACCCCTTTGAGGCTGCCCCGAAAGACACGGCGTTGATGTGGGAAATACAGACTTTTGACAATGACACTTCCTCGACAAAATTCGACGAGCCCAACCTCAAAAAATATATCGAAAAGTTTGCGCCAACCGAATATGGCTTCCGTCTTCTCAAAAT
>DGIK01000018.1:16894-46304 GCA_002393195.1 Bacteroidales bacterium UBA3824
CCCGCCCATATCTGGAAAGGAAAAATTGGGAAGCAGCCATCAACATCTACCTGAAATACCGCGACTTATATCCACAACGGCGCGATGACATCGATAAGATAATAGGTCTCCTCAGCGAAACCAACCCGCCGCGATTCATTGACGAACAGCGACTTCCTGAACAGATAAATTCGCCGATATATCTCAACGACTATGCGCCAGTCATTACCCCCGATATGAAAAAACTCTATTTTGTCCGTGATATGGATATGCGGACGCAACATCAGGAAGATATGTTTGTTTCGGAATTCAAAGACGGCAAATGGACGGAAGCCAAGCCGATAGACCGTTTTGCAACGCTGAACTACAACGAGGCAACAGAGCATATCTACCCCGATGAGAATATGATGATATTGTTTTTGAACGGCGAATTTTGGGTGTCCGAAAAACAGGAAAATGGCACTTGGGGCGCACCGTATAAATTTGAAAGCAAGACCGACAAGTACGGCGCGGGCGGTGTCAATGGTGGATTTTGGCAGGCTGACGCATATTTCAGTGCCGATGGTCAGGCTATGCTCTTTGCATCGCTTAGGGAGACAATTGACACTGTGGGCATTGGCGCATTTACGGAAGAAAATTTTAATATTGATATTTACGTATCGCTCAAAGAGGAAGACGGAATGTGGGGCGTACCATTCAACATCGGCAAGACCATCAATACGCGGTTTGTTGACAGGTCGCCGAGGCTTTCGCCCGATTTAAAGACGTTGTTTTTCACCTCCAACGGCCATTATGGATTGGGCGGATACGATATTTTTATGTCGAGAAGGCTGTCAGACACGTCGTGGACTGAGTGGTCGGAGCCTGTCAACCTCGGCAGAATCATCAATTCGGCTTTCAACGAGGTATTTTTCTTCAATGCCTACGACGGCAAGACCATTTTCTATACCAAGGGCAACAGCAATGTGAACAGCAATCATGATATTTACACAGCCAAACTGCCGGAGAAATTCAGGGCAGAGACCACATCGTTGCTCACAGGCACTGTAACCGGCTCCAACGGCAAACCGATACATTCCACCATTGTTTGGGAGGATTTTAATACCGGCACACACCTCGGCAATCTTAAAAACGACCCTGTTACGGGCAAATTTTCGATTACTCTGCCGCTCGGCCGTCAATACGAATATTTCATAGAGGCAGAAGGCTACGTGCCGCAGTCGGGCATTTTTGACACGAGGGACGCCACCGATACGCAGGTGATGAAAGACAGCATTGCGCTCTATACAATCAACGAAATGATAGACAGCAGCCTAAGCGTCGTCATCAAAAATATTTTCTTCGATTTCGACAAATATGAATTGAAGCCCGAATCTATGGGCGAAATACGTCATCTCGCCAAATTTCTCATCGCCAACCCCGACCTGTCTGTGCAGATAGCAGGACACACCGACAATGTTGGCTCCGAGCAGCACAACCAGCAACTCTCAGAAAACCGTGCAAACGCCGTCCGCGACGCACTCGTAAAACTTGGTGTAACGCCACACAAAATCAAAGCGCAAGGCTACGGCAGCACCAAGCCCATTTCCAGCAACGACGCCGAAAACAGAAGGGTGGAATTTTCGATAATTGGGAATTAATTGGTAGTCGCTCACGGAGGCACGGAGAACACGGAGAAGAAGAAAACACTCCGTGCTCTCCGTGCCTCCGTGAGATATTATCCCCCGCATATTCCTCTGAAATCGCAATGCTCGCACCTGCTCGTCGGTCGTGCATCGAAGGTCTGTGATGTATCAAACAGCGTGGCGAGCAACTCCTTCAACCGCACCGAAAAATCTTCCGTCAACGTGGCGATATTTGTGTCGCTTACGTTGACCACTTCCTTGCCGCTGCCTACGCGGAATAGAGTGTCGCGGGTGGCGATTTTGTTTCTCACTGCGTAGATGACCGGCACTGGCAACGCGCCATTGTGCCGTTGCATATACACGTATGAATACAGCAACACTTGGAACGCCTGCGACGGTCGGCGGTCTGCCTTTTCGTAATTGAACACCTCGTCAACACTTGCAAATTTCATCTTGTCGGCGACATTGCCGGTCTTGTAATCCACAATGCGGATTTTGCCGGCATTGACAATACGGTCGATGCGGTCGATAGTGCCGCCAATGTTTACTTTCAAGGTTTTGCCATTGACATCCACATCCACCGTGGTATAAATGCCCTTCTCCGCGCCAATCAGTTCAAACGGGGCTATTGTGGTGTCGTAATCCAAAATGCGACCAAGATACTGCATCAGGACATCGAAGAATATGCTGTCAAAACCCGAAATATCCGCCTTGTCGCTGATATTGACCTTGAAATGCTCGTTGTAAGCGGCAAGCACAAAACCTTCCGCAACGGGGCGCACGGCGGCAATCATATCGGCGGTGATGATATTGTGGTCGTCCTTGATGTCGTTGTAAATATTCTCGATGGCGGCGTGGAGTATCGAACCAAAATCCGCCGCAGAAGCCTCCTCGTCCAATTCTTCGGTCTGCCGCAGACGTATCACGTATTTCAGATAAAACGCCAACGGACAGTCAATGAACGTATTGAGCGCGGACGGTGAGAGCGACCTCTTGTCGTCCCCCTGCGAGAAATACGCCGAGAGCCGTTGCAGAGTGTCGGCATTGTTTTCAACGATGATTTCGCGCCCGTCTATTGGCTTGATTTCGCGGACAAACTGCCGCATCTGTATATCGAGCCGCGAATCGGAACGCACTGCCGTGGAAGCCTCCTTCAAAATCTGCGTTGCAAACCTACTCGGCTCGCCCGACAATGACGACGAAAATACATTGTTGTACAAGACCTTGACATTCTTAGCGCGTTGGAATAGTCGGTAAAAGAAATATCCAAACACGGCGTCCTTGTACTTGACCACGGGCATATCAAACGCAAGCCTCATCCCCTCGGTAACGAAGGAATTATTTTCGCTGCGCTTGGGGAATACGCCCTCGTTCATGCCAATCATTATCACATTGTCAAAATCGAGATTACGAGTCTCCATCATACCGGTGAGCTGTATGCCATTGTCGTCGTCGCTCTCAAAAGGCACTTTGATGCCTACCAAATGCTCCTTCACAATGCTTGCCACGAGGTCGGGACTTATGTCCTCCGGCAATGACAAGACATTGTTATACAGATTTTTGAGCGAGGTGTATGCGTTGAAGATAAATTCGTTTTCAAGTTTGGGAGCGTCGGTGGGTTCGGGATTTTTTACAAAATACAATTCCGACAAAATCGAGAGGAAAGTTTGGATGATGTCGGCGGGTTGTTTTTCGTTTTCTTGACTACAAAATATAATGCTCAACAGATTGCCGTAAGACCCTATCAAATCGGCATTTACGCGGATGAGACGCTCCTCGCGGATTCGCGCCTCTATCTGTTTGGAGCAAAATTCAGGAATATTCACCACCAACGGATGGTTGATGACGGCGAGCACATCGTTGTAATAATAATCGCCGCCCGTCCTATTGGCGCGGTAATTCCGCCTTAGTTGCAGACAGTTGAGCAGAAACGAATATACCGGCGTCTCCACAAAGGGATAGCCCATTGTAACATTGACACGCTCCACACACGCCGGCAAACTGTTCAAGACCGGGAACAGCAGATGCTCGTCGCCGAGGACAACGGCTGTGCGGGTTTCGTTGTAATCGGGGAGTTTGGAGAGCTGCGTTATAATATCGTGAACGCACTTCGCCTGACCCACTTCGAGCGGCACTCCGATATATTCCACTTGTTTTGGAGAGCCAACAATCAGATTTGGCGGACGCTTGCCGTGCAGTTCGTCGGGAAATTCGTCTATCAACCTCCGCATAAAAAGCCCCGCCTCCTGTACCTTGTCGGAGATGTAATAATCGTCGGCATCCCAATAAAAACGCGCCTTCTTGGCATTGTACAAGTACCTGAATATCTTGCGTTCGCACTTGTTAAGGACGTTGAAACCTACAAAAATATATGTATCGTACTTGGTATCGAGCCCTTTTTGGTCGATGAGGTCGCAGATGGCGCGGTTTTTCATACCGGTATAGCACACGTGCGCCTCCGTAAGACTCTGCCTGAATATCTGATAGACTTTTGGGAGACCCGTCCAAAGTTCGAGGTAACGTTCTTTTTCCTTTGACAACCGATGCTGCGAAAAATTAGCCCAAAACTGCCTGATGATTTCGATGACCTCCTGAGCCATCGACGGCGCATAAAAAGCATCAATTTCGCTCAAATCGGCGAAATTGCGGCAGAGTTGGTTGATGTCCACGAGATAATTGTCTATCTCATTGAAATCGCTCAAAATCTTGCGTCCCGAATCGTAAAACGCATCAAAATCGGCTGCAATGCCCGCGTTTTTCATCCCCTCGTGCGCAAACACCTGCCGGAAGGCGTCGTACAACTTAAACAGCAACGTCAAGTCGTCAGCCTTCACCGACGGCAAAAACTGATTGAAAACCTTGTCAATTGGGAAAAGATGCCCCGAAAAAGACACCTCGTTTTTTAAGCGCGCATAACTCTTGCGGAAGTGCAGCATAGTGCGCTTATTGGGAAACACCACGCATACGGCATCGTTGTTGTCGTACTTGCGCAGAATGTCGGCGGCGCAGTCGTCCAAAAAAGAATTCATTTTTCCTGTTGGCTTTGTTGAAGCATTTTCTGTATCTCCCGCTTACGTTTGAGAAGTATGTGTATCGTAATAATCACCGTAATCACCAACGCCAACGCCGACGCCGAGCCAAACAGCACGTCAGGCGACACCTGTACGTCCTCCATCAGCGAAACCACCGATTTGGTGACGTTGACGATGCCAAGCACGAGCGTTACCCACGTTACAACAATCATAAATATGTTGGAAAACCAACCGTTGACGTGCTTTACGCCCATAATTTCGGGATTATTGACCACCATAAATAGGAATATGGCGACGAAGGGAAGTATCAGACCGTTGAACGCCTGAGCCGCAACGATGGCGGGTACGGGCTTTATTTGCAGGAATCCGAGCGTAACGCCGATGGCAAGCACCGCATAAGAAACCCACTTGAACACATGGCCGTTTTTGGAATTGCCTTCCGCGTCCTTCTTCTCGAAGATGCTCCGCGCCGTGAGCGCCGAGGCGAGCGGCGATGTAATAGCACTCGTGAATCCAGCAGCAAACATGCCAAATCCAAACACATACACCGCCCACTGTCCAATATTGAGGACAAGGGTGTTGGAGAGCAGTTTGTACGAAAATTCGAGGTTTTTGGCGGCCTCTGGGGTAAATCCGCGCGTCATCTCTGTACCCACGCAAAGTATCGCCATAGAGATAATGCCACCCAAAATCACCGCAACAGAAATGCCTATCCTCATATCGGTAACTGTAGTATCCTTCTGCACCACATTGGAGCCAAGGAAAAGGTCGTATGGCACTACGGTAGTGCCCACAAGTCCCAATACCAAGAGACCCGCGCCGGGCGTTTCGGGCAGGCTCGGCATCACGAGACCCTTCATAATCTCCTCTACCGGCGGATGCGACACCACGGCGGTAGTTATGAACGTAAAGCCCATTATGAACACAAAACTGCCCATAAAATTGGCTATCGAGCGCAGAGATTTGAGGCTCAGTGCAAGGCCCGCAATGAGCGCAATAAGCCCTACGATGAGCCGTTTGTCAAGTTTGGGGAATACGAGCGCAATGCCCTCCACGGAGCCAAGGATGTTGCCGGTTTCGTAGGCGGCGCATCCGAGTATGATGGCGCCCACAATGAGCACAAGCACAGGAACTTGGGCACGCTTCCCCATATAATGGTATTTGATAGCCTGCCCAAGGTTCATGCCCGAATAGATTGTAGATCTTGCACTTGCCTCCTGCAATACGAGGCACGCCAATGTAGAGAAAGACAAAGCCCACAAAAGTTGGAACTGAAAGTCAGATCCAGCCTTCGTTGCGGTCGTTACCGTCCCCGGACCGATAAAGGCGGCGGAGATTATCGACCAAAACAGGATGTTGAGAATCCTGCTCCATACCTTATTTAGGGCTTTGAACTTCATCTAATTGTTACATTTTGCAGTGCAAAGTTAATAAAAAAAATCAGAAATCAATACGGATGTTCTGTTCCTTCATAAAATTGACAATTTCGTCGGCGTCCACAATTTCGTGGTCGGCACTTACGAGGTAGTCGCCGATGATGTCCACGGGGTCGTGGTGCTTGGTGTAGTCGCCGCCCGAAATCTTCACAGGCACATTGCGCCTGCGATAGTAGAAGCAGTAGTCGCAGTTGGAAAGGTCAAACTTGTGGTCTGGGTTCTCGTCGAGCTTCCATGTAGGAATCATCGTGAGGTCGTATCCCTTAGGAAATTCGCCCGAGCGCGATTCGAGGTGGTTGATCCTTTTGAGGCAGGAATAATCCACGAGATAGACCTCGCCGAGCGTGTATGCCTCGTGGTCGTTGACGTCGATATAGACGCTTCCGTTTTCCGCCATCATCAGCTGTCCACGGCTGTAAGCCTTGCCGCAGTACTTGCTGCCGTCCATGTAAAACTCAAATCTCTGTCCCTTGAGCAACGTGCCGAAGACAAAGATACGGATGAGCTGGTTGCTTAAATTGCTTTCCATAAGTTAGGTGTTTTATTTATGTTAGTTATAATAATAATTAATAAATTCTATGCCAAAAAGTGAAGTATCCGTATGTTTTTTACCATTAAACGCTAAAAAACCCGGCAAAGTTGTTACCGGGTTCTTCTTTTTAGTACGAATTTTTTACAATCTTCTACTGCACATTGACTACATCTTCGTCAAACTCGAAGTTTGATTCCAAGAGGCTCTGATATTCTTCTTCCGAAATGCCGTCTTTGTAGAAGTTGATTGGGTCTTGCGGTACTCCGTTTACCCTCACTTCGTAGTGGCAGTGAGGACTTGTGGAAAGGCCGGTGCTACCTACGAGCGCGATGATGTCGCCTCGCTTCACTTTGTCGCCCGCCTTTACGAGCAGCTTGCTGCAATGTCCATATACTGTCATATAACCGTATCCGTGGTTGATTTTTACGACATTGCCGTAGCCGCTTTCTACGCCAGCTGTACTTACTGTACCAGCGCCGGCGGCATATATTGGTGTGCCTTCGCGTGCAGACAAATCTACACCCGCATGCATTCTGTATATATTCAGGATTGGATGAAAACGATAGCCGAAAGGAGAGGCTATTCTATAAAGGTCTTTTACTGCTACAGGCTGAATGGAAGGGATGCAAGCGAGCATCATTTCCTTGTTGATTACGAGATTGGTGATGTGTTTGAATGATTTTGCCTGTACAATTGTCTTGCTTGAAAGGATGTCGAGTCTATTAGCTACATCAATCATATCCGTCGAATGTTCGAAGCCTCTGTACGCTTCGTATCTATCAGTACCACCGAAACCACCGGCTCTTTCTTCTTTGGATATTGCTTTCTCTTGGAATACTGGTCTATAAAGCTCGTCGTCATGCTTGGCTATTTCTTCGAGCGAATGAGCCAATGTGCCGATCTGGGTATTCAGGGTGGATAGTCGTTCTCGTTGGATTGCATTCGCCTCCGCCGCCTCACGTTCTGCGGGCGACTCTATGTATGACGTACCTGCAATTCCCAAGGCTATACCTAAGACCACCGAGGTTGCGAATCTCGGCATCACCTTCTTTAGCAGAAACTGTGATATTGCTTCTCTACTTGCTTCAAACCTTAATGTCTCAGGATTGAATTTGTACTTAATTTTATTAAACATAACTATAAAGTTTTTCTGTACAAGGTTAAACTGGTCATCTTTTCTTTAAGTGCCTACGGGGAGATCCGCCCCGCTTCTATGGTTTAACCTTTCCGAAATATTCACGACCGCAAAATTAAACATTAGAATTGAAATTTGCAAACAAATAACGCAACATTGATTGAAATTAAGCCCTGGAAAATCCTTTTTAGTTTAACAACAATCTGTATTACAATACGTTACAACATCTAAAAAAAAACATAAAAAAAATACATTTTTTTTCTTGCTACCAACTATTCACGCTTAAAACTGCGGTCATACTTTATTAACGGAAAATTAACAATAGTGGCAATTACCAGAAAAACAAAAACCGTACCAAACATTATTCGGTATATTCGTTGAGGTACTCGTAATGTGCGCCATGTTTTACCCTGCCAAAACGGAAAGACAGAAACAACGCACAGATAAACTGAGGATTGCGCTTTTGCGCCATAATATCAAGTTTTTTTGCGTATGCCGACAATTTGACTCCAGCCTCCAATGCAATGAGGTGAGTATCTTTTTTACCAATCTCCACACTGAGCCCTGCCTTGCCTTCCACGCCAGGCACTACTTTGATTTCGCTAAACCCTTTTGAAAATTCAGAAGGACCGAGGGTCTCCACGGGATTATGGTTGACGACATCAAATTTTTCCGACTCGGTATAAGAAGTTAAGTTTTTGTATTTTAGGATTTCATAATAAATGGGCTTCAAGAATGCAAGCGTTACGCCACCCATATAGAAAACTCTGATTTCCACGCTATTGAGGTCGGCTTTCTGGAATAGCATACGCTGCCGTCCCATCGTGTAGAACAGCTCGAAACAAAAATTTTTTTTCCCGAAACAATATCCGCTGTAGCCCGTATAGTAAGGGTTGACGGCACGATATTGCTGCGGATGCTTGATGAAGCCGATTCCAAAGTCAAGAAGGTTTTTCTTAAACATATTGACGAACTTGCCGCTGCGGAAGTCCATCTCAAAACCATTGGTCTTGACAATCGCGCCTATCGACCATTCGTTGCGATATAGTATTTTCTTCTCCGTGTCGATGTCGCCCTGAGCCATTACAATGTCACAGGACAACACCACAAGGAGCAATATCACGATATGTTTTACCATCTTATTGGGTTAGAAATTTAAAACACTCGCGGCAATTGATGTATAAGCCGGACATGCGGGACGCGATGAACGACACGAAGACACCAAAGATATTAACGCAATGGCTGCGACTAAGATTAGGACTTTTTTCATTTTAATACTTTTTTATGTTGTTTAGCATAATTGCTACATATTTAACGCAAATATATTCATTTTTGTTGGACATTTCGATATAATTTTTCACTTTTTTTTTAATTAAAATTCCAACTTAGTGATAATTAATGTTTTAGCATCTTTCAATGGGCGCATTTTACCGTGTTCACAACCTATCGCCCAGCCAATATCGAGGCTCATCGCGCCTTTTTTCAATCCAACGCCCGCCCCAAATCCGCACGGAAAATCGTGAAAATTTCCTTGCAAGGCTTTACAATCATAAAAAGCACAATCGTAAAACACCTGCACCGAAAATCCTTCCGCAGGCAACAATCTGAATGTGTTGCAAGCCGCCAACAATCCCGTGGCACGAAGCTCATTGTCCCTAAAACCTCTCAGACTGCCCGCACCACCTATCGGGCAGCACTCATAGATGTAGGGCTTGGATGCAAAATACATCTGCCTTGCCGTCAATACACCTTCGTATCGCGCCCACGAGCCAATCGGCAGCCAGCCTTCCACAACCGACGACACTTCGGCTACTGCACCCGCGCCGCCGCCACAATGCCGAGTGCCGCCAGTAGCCAATACATCTATATTAATATGTGTGCCGGCAGAATAATTTTTTCGGCAATTGACGGCAATGCCATAGAGCGAAGTGCGGGCGTCGTTGGCATTATTATCGTCATTATTATTAATGGCAACGAGCCTGCGCACATCCACCACAGCCCTTGCCTCCCAATCCGGCGACAACGCAATGCCAAGTCGCGCCGTCATTTGCACGGTAAGGCGAGAGGTATCAGATCTCACGATGTTGATTCCTAAATCTGGCGTCAACGGAGTATTGAAGGCGTATGGCCAACGCATCTGCAAATCAAGCATTTGCGACCTTCGGTCATAACCATTCCAAGCAAAATAAAACCTCTCGCCGTGTCCAAAATTGTTGTGCAAATCAGCCAAGGCATTGCCCGTAACGAAATATTTGCCGTCATAACCGTCGCGATTGAGAGCGATGCCAGCTCCTACGGAATTGGAGCTACGTTTTTCAAGATACAGATACACATCCGCCATGCCGTCGGGATGAAACTCGACCTCGGCATCACGCGCCGACACTGCCGCGCCCCCCGACGCTATCCGCCGCGCAGCCATCGACACCCTGCTTTCGCTAAACACCGCACCGGGTGCAAGTCCTGTAACAGAATACACATAATAAGGCGACACACCCGCACCGCCGATGATATAGACATTTTCGATGTGATATTGCTGCGAGAGCAAAGTGTGGCAATAGACACGCACTCCCCTACCCGACATCACCGCCGAATCTGCCACAACACTCGCAAATGGATACCCACGGTCGGCTTGCCGCATCACGAGCGAGCGACACTTAGCACGTATGGCGGAGGTGTCGTAATGCCTCATCACTATCGTCTGACCATACGACGAGCCACCAAACGCCATCAAAACCACCATAAAAAAGCGGAATATCCTTTTTTTTAACATTATTTTTCTACTTATTTCGTTTTTTATTTGATAATTTGCAAAAAAATTATAACCTTTGTATCACAATTACACTGACATTAACCTTATAAAAACATAAAAAAATGGCAAATAACACACTACTAAATGGCAAAGTAAAATGGTACGACACCACCAAGGGCTTCGGCTTCATCGAAGGCGAAGACGGCCACGACATCTTTGTACACTACACAGGCGTACCCAACGTCAACAACAAGAAAGTAACACTTCTTGCAGACCAGCGCGTAACGTACCAAATCACAGAAGGCAAACGCGGTCCACAGGCCACCAATGTCTCCGTAGCCAAATGAGCGCGACTCAGCAAGAAACCTCTCAAAAAAAACGCCACCGTGCAAATGATTGTCCGGCGGCGTTTTTTTTATAGGTAATTATACTAACTATTATTTCTTGGTGAGGATTACGTCACACTCGGGGAAACGTTTTACAAACGACGTAGAGAAAGCGTCGATTTCTTTTTGCTCCACATCGAGATTGCGTCCGCGAAGGAATTTCATACGATTGTGCGAGGTAAGGTAATCGAAACTTGCAGCCGAAATTTTGGTGTTGGAGCAGTCGAGCTCTACGATAGTGCGAAGCCCCTGCAACGGACGGAGCGTTGTTACCCTCGTATCGGAGATATTGAGGCTTTCAAGAGCCTTCATATTTTCGAGGGGCTTGAGGTCGCTGATGTTGGTCTGGGAGCAATTGAACTCGGCAAGCTGAGAGAGCTTCTGTATGCCTTCGAGCGAGAAGAGGCTCTGGTTTTCCGACAAGTCGAGGTAAGTAAGGCTTTTGAGTTCGCCAATGGTACCGAGCTTATTGATGGTGCAGAAATGAGCGTCGAGCCTGCGGAGCTTTTTGAGGTAAACGAGCGGTGCAAGCGATTTCACCATCGTATTGCCGCAATTGACACTCTCCAAATTTACGAGACCTGCAATATACTCAAGGCTGTTGAGGTTGTCGTTGTTGGAACAATCAAGCACCCTGAGACCCGTGAGGTACTGGATGCCGTCGAGCGACTTGATGCTGGTATTGGAGCAGTCGAGCATTGTAAGGTTGGTGAGACGACGGAGCGGTTTGAGGTCGGTGATTTCTTTGTTGCCGCCACATTCCATATTCTCGCACAATACAATCATAGCAAGCTGCTCGTCGGTGGGATCCACGTCCTTGCCTTTGAGTTCTTGATCACGGAAAATCTTTTTCCACGCCGGGGATAGCGAGTTCCACCACTCGCGATTGTCATCCTGAGCGAAAGACTGGGCACCAAATGCAAACATCAGCACCGCAACAATCGCAATTCTTGTTATCAGATTCGTTTTCATTTTATGATCTATTTTTTTTATAATTAGTAAAATCCAAAATCAAAAAAGCGTCGGACTATCGTCCTTGACAGGAGCGGCAGGCACTTCAAACAATGTCGGATAATCCTCATCAAATTTTTTGAGGACGGCATACATCACAGTCTCGCGCAGAAACCTCGCCTTGTTTTTCACCTTGTATTTCTTATAATACTTCATAAGCGCCTTCATCTCCAAGTCGTTGAGCCTGAATGTAAGACGATGTGCGCGCAGCAGATGCTCCTTGTCCTGCTCCGACTTTTTGCCTCGTGGTGCTTTTGTTACCGCCATATCTTTGTCTTATAGATGATTGTACTTAGTCTATTTACTTCAACAAACGCTACCAAATCTGCAAATATTGCGCCAATGGAATTGAGCGTTGTTACCGACTGCAAAATTAAACCATCTCACGGAATTTCAAAGCATTTTTTGATTTTTTTTCTATCCGCCACAATAGCCAAAGCATCGCCACAGTCGCCACGGCACTTATCAAGACCGCCCACCACGTCTCCATCCATTGTGGCTGTTGCACGTCGGAGCCGCATCCTAAGGTTACCGCAATCATATTGTTGACAAAATGTGCCGCGATTGAATACCAGACGTTGCCTGTAATCAACAAAAACATACCAAGCACCGCGCCAAGCACCATCCTCGGCAAAAATCCAAAAAACTGCAGGTGCAACGCGCTAAATAGCACCGCCGTCAATACGACCGCCCATACGCCACGGATGCGGGTCTTGTCGCCGAAAAGCCTCGTCTGCACCCCCACCCTAAAAAACATCTCCTCACACAATCCCGGCAATAGCGCAAGTACACCGAGATTGGTTACATAATTGAGCGTATCGGGCGATTCAGTGAGTTTTCTGATGATGTCGGCTGCCGACTGCTCGCGCTCGCGCATCCAATTTTCTAATGCCGACATACTGTCGGGCAGAGTCATACGCATATTGACCTCTTCGAGCCACGATACCATCGGTTCGGATACCACCATAGCCGCAATGCACACCAGCAACGGCAACAATCGCGGCGGCTTGGAGACCATCAGATTGTCGCCAAGAGAGCCTTCGCAGCACAATCGCACCATAAATACCGGCGGCAACAGAAACAATCCGATAGACAAGAATGTCTGCAAAAACTGCACCACAGGCACTTCCATTGCCACCATAGCATCCTTGCCATATATCAGGACAGCCAAGATGTCGCCCACGACTACGGCTCCAAGCATCAGGAAAACCGTCAAGGTCAAAAAGACAAACAGCCTGCCCCAAAAACCCATTTCGAGAAAATACTTCTTCATTTTGAAAAAAAATTTTGCAAAGTTTATTTTTTTTTGTTAAATATGCAACAGAAAATCTCAATTTTGATTAATATTGCAATTAATTTAACAAACAAACAACGAACTATACAAAATGAAAAGAATACTTACCATTGCAACACTTATTATAATGTCGTTGCAGACAATGGCACAGCGCGGCGGCGAGCCCAACTGGATTTCAATCGCTGGAAAAGTGGGCGTTGGCA
Organism: Bacteroidales bacterium UBA3824; assembly: GCA_002393195.1. Taxonomy (GTDB): domain Bacteria; phylum Bacteroidota; class Bacteroidia; order Bacteroidales; family UBA3824; genus UBA3824. Next base: position 30,277 of record DGIK01000018.1, read on the forward strand.
ATTCGATACTACTGAGCGAACAGATAAAGGACGACGGCAACATCACCCAAAACTACCTCTCGCCGTCTGTGAGCGTAGGCGGAAGGCTCGGCGTGGTGTTTGTGGACAAGATAGGCGTATCGGTGGAATACCTCGCATCCACCTACAACAACAAGTACGAAGTCAAATTGCCATTAGTAAACAAAAACTTTGACAGCAACCTCAAATTCAAGACCGGCGACCTGCTCATCCTCGCCCGATACACCGGCGAATACGGATTCTACGCTGAGATTGGTCCAAAATTGACCTCTGTAAAGGAAGTGCAGTATTCCATCGAGGACAATCCCAACGGAGTTACGTACAAAGACCTTGGCTTAGCCCTCGACAAACCTCTTGGCACCGCCGACCTCACCAATTGTTTCAGCGGCAAATTCAATAGCATCGTGTTTGGATTTGGCTATGCAGTGGTCAATGCCGACAGGGTGCAAGTATCACTTGGCGCGAGGGTGGCATATTGCTCCAAAAACATCGTGAAGCAGGTGGACGGGTTACAAAACACAGGTTTCCAAAAATATTTGGCAATGGAGATGAAGCCTCTGAGTGCGCAAATAATGGTGGACATCAACTACCATTTTGCGCGTTTTGGCTCGGCGACCTGCGGCAAGCAAAAAATCATCTTCTTCAAATAATGCAAATCACAACACCTAATATAATATAGTATGACAAAAGAAGAACTCTACGCTCTCGACTTCAACGTAAAGACATTGGGCGAATGTAAGATACCTTCGATGCTCAAGCTCTCCGACAAGAAGGAAGACAGCGAATCATTCAACTTCGTGAGCGACACCGACCGCGTGTTGCTCGACGGCTCCAACAACGTGCTGCTCGACTACATGGAGATGCAGCAAGAGCCGATTTCGTTTGAGAAAGCGGGTCCGAAGCAGATGCTCTATTTCGACCACAGCAAGACCAAAGTTGCCATCGTAACGGCAGGCGGCCTCTGCCCGGGTCTCAACAACGTAATCCGCGGCCTGGTGATGCAGCTCTACCGCCGCTACAACGTCACCAACGTTGTTGGCGTCAAGTACGGACTGATGGGCTTTGACCCCAAGTACGGACTCGGATTTGAGCCGTTGAACCCCGACATCGTGGACCGCATCCACCTGCAAGGCGGCAGTTTCCTGAGCTCCTCGCGTGGCGACCCGGGCAAGGAAGTAATCGTGGACACCCTCCAACGCGAAAACATCAACATCCTCTTCTGCATCGGCGGCGACGGCACTCTCCGCGCTGCACAGAGCATCAGCAACGAGATAGAGCGTCGCGGACTCAAAATCGCCGTGGGCTGCATCCCCAAGACCATCGACAACGACATCAACTTCATCGACAAGTCGTTTGGATTTGAGACCGCGTTTTCGCAAGCAAGCGACATCTGCACCAACGCCCACAACGAGGCCAAGGGCGCATACAACGGCATCGCGCTCGTAAGGCTGATGGGCAGGGACGCAGGTTTTATAGTTGCCAATACGACACTCGCCACCGGCGACGTCAACTTTGCGCTGATTCCCGAACTCAAATTTGACCTCTACGGCGAAAAAGGCCTCATCAACCAAATCAAAAAACGCCTCGAAAAACGCCAGCACGCCCTTGTGCTCGTGGCGGAAGGTGCGGGTCAGTATTTCTTCAACGGGGAAAAGGATTTCGACGCAAGCGGCAATGTCAAATATTCTGACATCGGCCTCCTCTTGAAAGACGCCATCAAAAAGCAGCTCGACGAGGACAAATTCACCCACACAATCAAGTACATCGACCCGAGCTACATCATCCGCAGCGCACCTGCCAACAGCAACGACTCCAAATTCTGCAACCAATTGGCACAGAACGCTGTACACGCGGCAATGGCTGGCAAAACGGCGTTTGTGGTAGGACATTGGAACGGTATGTTTACCATACTGCCCATCATGGCAGCCATCAAGGAACGCAAGCGCGTAAGGCTCAAAGGCGAACTTTGGTGGAGCGTGCTCGAATCCACCGGTCAGCCGCAGCGTATGCTCAACGACGACAATGAGGAACTCGAAATCATCCTCCCGACCCCGGAGTTCAAGGATTAAAAACACATTTTGGTTGATAAATTCACTTTTATTTGTAGATAAAGATTCAATCTTGTAATTTTGCAACGACAATATGAGATGAATAGTCTCAACCATAAAAATAACATAATAAAAAAATGAAAAAACTGATCCTCGCGCTCGTATGCGCATTGGGCTTAGGCGCATTTGCCAACGCCCAGACAGTAGGTGAAGGCACATTGCAAATCGACAAAAAGACATCGGCACCCGCCTTCACATTGCAAATCAACGTCTCCAAAAAGAACGTGCAGGAGACCATCGACGCCAAATTCAAGGCACAGAAGCTCTCCGGCAAAAGCGGAAAGGGCGGCACCACAGAATACGCCGGCGTGGTCTATCTCGACATCTTCGCCAATACCGTAAACGGCAACAAGTGCAACATCACTACCAAAGTGGACGAAAAGGGCGGCGTATCGACACTCTACCTCGTCGTAGATCGTGGACTTGGCAACTATGTAACGTCTTCGTCTGACGCTGCCAACGCCGAACTCGCCAAGCAATTCCTCACCAACATCGTGAAGGACATTTACAAGACCGAACTCACCCACCAAATCGAAGACCAGACCAAGGTTGTTGAGAAAGCAGAATCGACTCTCAAAAAAGCCGAAGACAACAAGGCAAAACTCGAAAAGCAACTCGAAACCGCCAAAGACGACATCAACAAGGCAAACGCCGACCTCGCCGCCCAGAAGCAGAAACTCGACGAACTCAAAGCCAAGGTTTACTAATCAGATTGGAACGCAGGCGGCTCGCCTGCTAACAACGGCAACGCCTACGGCGTTGTATCTCTTTGAACACAAATTAAAACGAATTAAAACGAATTTTAGCGAATTTCTTTAATAAGTAATTCGTTTTAATTCGTTTTAATTTTCGTTTACACCCCCAAAAACGCCGCAAGGCGTTTTTCTGTTTATTCAAGGTTATTTAAGCAGATTGCCGAGGATGCCTCTCACAAACGAACCCAAGATGCCGCCGCCTGACGATTTCTTTTTGCTCGAACCGCCGACGATACTCTTTGTGATTTCACGGGCGGCTGTGCGAGCGGCTGTAGTTGCGGCAGTGCTCAATACCTTGCCAGCAGTGCTTGATGTTTTCTTGGCGGCCTTGGCACGTTCTTTTTCCTTCTCTTTTTCCTCTTTGGCTCTCTGCTTTGCAGCCTCCGCCTCGGCTTTTGCCTTCTCTGCCTCCGCCTTGGCTTTTTCTGCCTCGGCTTTTGCCTTTTCTGCCAATACCAAAAGAGTCTCAAACGCGCTCTCACGGTCGTAAGCCTTGTCATACTTGCCATAAATGCGCGACTGATGGATAATCATCTGACGCTGAGTGTCATTGATGGCTCCTATCTGACTAAGCGGGAAGAGAATTTTGGCGCGTTGAACAATTGACGGCGCACCTTTTTCGTCAAGGAACGAAACGAGAGCCTCGCCAGTTTCAAGGCTTTGGATAGCCTCTTCGGTCTTAAATGCAGGATTCTCGCGGAACGATTCGGCGGCGGCTTTCACGGCCTTCTTGTCTTTGGGCGTGTAAGCACGGAGGGCGTGCTGCACACGGTTGCCAAGCTGACCGAGAATAGAATCGGGAATGTCTGACGGACTTTGCGAAATGAAATAGATGCCCACGCCCTTGCTTCGGATAAGGCGCACCACTTGTTCGATTTTTTCCACCATTGCCTTAGACGTGTCGTCGAAAAGCATGTGTGCCTCGTCGAAGAAAAACACCAACTTAGGCAGCGGCATATCGCCAACTTCGGGCAATGTGGCGTAGAGTTCGCTCATCAGCCAAAGGAGGAAAGTGGAATACAATTTTGGTTGCAACATCAATTTGTCGGCAGCCAAAACATTCATAACACCCTTGCCGCCCTCAGTTGCGAGAAGATCTTGTATGTCAAACGACGGTTCGCCAAAAAACTTGTCCGCGCCCTGATTTTCCAACGCCAACAACGCCCTCTGAATCGCGCCAACGCTCTGCGCAGAAATATTGCCGTACTGCGTGGTAAACTCGGCGGCATTTTTGGCAACATAATCCAACATCGAGCGGAGATCCTTCATATCGATTAGGAGAAGTTCGCGGTCGTCGGCAATGCGGAACACAATATGCAGGATGCCAGCCTGAGTCTCATTGAGGTTGAGCAAACGAGCCAACATATCAGGTCCCATCTGCGAAACCGTGCTGCGCATCGGGTGTCCCTGTTCGCCAAAAACGTCAAAAAACCTCACCGGGCAGCTCTGAAACTGCGGCATTTCCATTCCAAACTCCGCAATGCGTTTCTCTATGAATCCCGTCAACTTGCCTACTTGCGAGATGCCCGACAAGTCGCCCTTCATATCCGCCATAAAACACGGCACGCCCGCCTGACAAAATGTTTCCGCCAATACCTGCAAGGTTACAGTCTTGCCAGTACCAGTTGCACCGGCTATAAGACCGTGACGGTTAGCCATTTTGCCAACGATGCTGATAGGTCCATCCTGACCGTGGGCGATGTAAAGCCCGTTATTTTGTGTAAACATATATTGCTATTTTTTAATGATTGTTTTACGTATCAAAAACCGCAACAAGGTAAAGAGAATTTTTTAAACCAACAAATTTTTTTTACACCTTGTAATATACAATCAATTTGTCCTCCGACCGCTCCGGCGCGTAGCAGAAGCCCTCGAATGTAAATTTTTTTAAATCCTCAATGTCGTTAATGCGGTTTTGCGCGATAAATTCTACGAGATTGGCCCTCAATCTATTGAGCCGCCAGCTCGACGTGCAATGGAGATTGCCGGTGGTGGCAATTTCCATAAACGAAACCTCATAAACATCCGCCTTGATTTGGCTGAAATCAATCTCACGGCGCGGCACGGCAGCCATCAGGTTTACCACCTGCGTTTCGCCACGGGATTCGAGGAATTTTTTCACGTATGAAGTAAGGCTCTCCTTCCAAAATTCGGTGATTCGCTTGCCCCGCTCAGTGTGCAATATAGTGTCGGGCGGCAATACATACGCACCCACGATGTCGCACGGCTGCAAAAAACCATATAGACTCGATATAATGCCCAGATGTTCCTGTATAAAATCAAAATCCTTTGCGCTCCAAGCCAACAATTCTACACCGCGCACAAAATCTTCCATGCACGAAATGGCAGGCACGCCCTTGCCAGACAGAATATTTTGTTCAAATTTGGTATAAAAAGTCTTTGCCCCTTCCGCCGTGCCGTAAGTGCAGTCGAGTATTTTCACCAACTGGTCGGGAGTTTTGTTTTTGAGAATATCCACAATAATACGTGCATCGTCGAGCATTTGCGGCGATGTCTTAGTCTTGATTTTGCACTTAGGTATATTGTCGGGCGCGGCGGTCTTAGCCGGCGAAATCAGTGTAAACATTTCAAAAAAATTATGGATGTCTATTTTCCGTTGCAAATATAAACAATATTCTTATTTTGTACAATTATTTTTTTATAAAAGCAGAATAATAAAATTTAACATAAAAAAAATTGCAAAAAGTTGTTAACTCCAAAACAAATCAATAAATTTGCACCGTCATTAAAAAACAAAAAATTTATATCAATTATGAAACTTACACGCATTATTCCCGTAGTTGCTATTGCAACTCTCGCTATGCTTGCATCCTGCAAGTCTGGCAACAAGACCGACGCTGCTGCTAACGAAGGCGCTGCAACCACCACAGAGGCTGCTACCGCAACCCCCGCTAAGTCGGCTGATGAAATCGCCCTCGAAAAGGCTACCACCCTCAAAGGTTGGATCAAGGCTATCGCAGGTGACGTAGTAACAATCGTTGACGCAAACGGCAACGAGACCCAGGTAAAGGTCGTTAACGCTTACGACGAACTCATCGAAGGCGCACCCATCGAGGTTAAGTACATCGACGACAACGGCACAAAGAAGACCGCCACCGGCGATAACAAGTCCCTCTCTCTCTCTCAGAACTACAAGAAGCTCCTCGGCAAGTGGGCTACCGAAGGCGACAAAATCACCTTCGAACTCCGCAAGAGCGGCAAGATGAAATCTACAATGAAAGGCACCGACTTCCGTGCATGGAAAGTGCTTGACGACAAGACCATCGAGTTCACAATTGCCAACGACAAAGGCGAAATCAAGTCTCCCTGGGAAGTTGAAACTCTCGACGACAACAACCTCGTTCTCAAGAACGGCGATTCTAAGATTCCTATGACCCGCAAGGACAGCAACCGCGAGTAATATCAGTATCTTAGATACCAACAATAACAATAAACTCCGCCATCCAATTGGATAGCGGAGTTTATTTTTTGTTGAATAAGCAACTGGCTTATGCTTCGTAATTCAAACATTAAGCGAGGCCAGCATCCTTAAACTGCTGAGCAAAGATGTTCTCCAGGTCGCTCTCGGTGCTTACAATCTTTTCGCCTTCCTCGTTCTCCATCAATTTGAAGGTGAGCTTGGATGCGCTCTCCTCGCCGAAGCTGCCGTCAGCCTCTGCGCCGATGTATTCCTGAAGAGCCTTGATGGTCTTGGGACCGAGTTTGCCGTCAACGCCGAGTTTGGGTTCTGCGCCATTCTGATTGAGGAATGCCTGCAATGCGGTAACAGTCTTGGGGCCAATCATACCATCGGCCTTTACGCCTATCTTGTCCTGGAGTTTCTTGATTGTCTCCACGTCCAAGTCGAAAATCGATTTAATTTCTGCCATTTTCTAATTAGATTTAATGTTAATATTTCATACGGCTAATGTACGGATTATTTTTCAATTAAGTTCAATTTTTTTTCAATTTTTTTTCACAAATAACTACATTTATGTGTAAGTCGTTATGCGACAAAAGATTATTGAACAAAAAAATCTGGATTTTTCTCAAAGGCAGTGCCAACAACGGCGATGTCCGCGCCCGCATAGAACGCCTTTGTGATGTCTGACATCGATTTGAGTCCGCCGCCCACCATTATCGGAGATTCGCACACCGACGCCACGGCGCGTATTGTGTCGTGCGGCACGGGACGTTTGGCACCGCTGCCCGCTTCGAGGTAAATATTTTTCATACCAATCTGTTCGCCGGCGAGGGCTGTTGCAACCGCAAGGTCCACCTTGCTCGCGGGTATCGGCATCGTGTTGCTCACATATTGCACGGAAGTTACCGAACCGCCATCAATGAGGACATACGCCGTGGAAATTATCTCGATGCCCGACCTGCGGATATTGTAAGAGGATTTTACGTGTTCGCCAATGAGATATTCTGGATTTCTGCCCGACACAAGGCTCAACAATAGGAGCGCGTCGGCGTTGTCGCAAAGTTGAGTGCCGCTGCCCGGGAAAAGCACTACAGGTTTTTGCGTCGCAGTCTTGATGGCGGCGACGGTCTTTTCCACCGACGACGAGACCAAACTGCCCCCAACCATAATGAAATCGGCGGGCGACTTTTCAATTTTTTCGGCGATAATCGGCGTACTCTCGGCGGTGAGTTTGTCGGGGTCGAGCAACACCGCAATCCTCCGTCCGCCTTTCTTAAAATATTGTTCGTAAACGTTTGCCATAGTTGTTTAATCAATTAAACAGAAACAACCCATTTTTGTTTAATCGATTAAACAGAAACAGTCATTTTTTGTTTAATTGATTAAACAGCGTTGCAAAAATAGTGATTTCAGAGCAAAAACAAAAATAAATTATCAATACAATTTTATGTATTCATACGTATTGCCAACGCACGCCAAATATTTCTTGAACTCGTCGTTGGAGATTACCACAGTGCCACGGCAGTCGTTTGGATGGAATGAGAGCGAAGGCACGTCGCGGAGATTTTCATCAAGGAAAAGATGGACGTGGTGTTCGGTGTCGTTGATAAGTCCAAATGGCGACACGCTGCCCGGCTCCAATCCCAAATACCGCACCATCCTCTCCGGCGAGGCAAATGAAAGTTTGCCACACGAGGGCAAGCCCTGCGCCACGAGCGACGCTTTGAGACGTTGTTCGAGGTCGTGGATGTCCATATCGTGGTCGCAATGAAAACAAACAAGATAATGCTTGTTGCCCTTGTGATTGCGGAAAAAAAGATTTTTGCAGTGGACAGAGCCATCGTCCTTCCACCAACGTTTGGCCTCCTCGATGGTCTTGCCTTCGGGATGCGTGTAATTTGTAAATGCGATGCCGTGCGCGTCAAGGTATTCGAGCACAGTTTTTTCGCGGTCTGATATATATTGGTAATTATCTTGCATTATAATAAGTTTCGCTAATTTTTCTGGTTCTTGACGACAATCCCAAAACGCAACTACTTCTCAATTTTACGCAATTGTTTATTAGCCAACGGCATCCAAACTACTTTCATACGGCTTCCGACAATTCAAGTTCCATTTCTTCTTGCTCAAATTCCCGCCTAAGTTCACGGAACATATCTTCACTGTCGATACCCAAACCGGCAGCGGAATCCCGTCTTGCTTGTTCTATCATTGCGCGGATTTCGTCCATAGTATAACGCTGTGTCGGATTTTTGACACAATTTATATTATAATCCTTTTCCATAACAATATCATTTTAAAGTTTCGCTATGCAAATATGATAATAATTTTGGAAATATCACAAAAAAACAAAATAATTTTCACCACGCCACACACACCACGCAACCATCAACCTCAAAATACCTGACATTCAAACTCTTGCAACTGCCATTGTCCAAAATCACTCTGCCAATCGCGCTTCCCGGCATTTTGCCATCAAATCTGAATCCCGGCAAAGTATAGGTATTTTGATAATCATAATGCGCCACGTTGCAGGCCTTGTACATTGCCTCCTTCGCACACCACTGAATATAAAGGAGTTGCAACAAATCTGGGTCGTTGATGTCGTATTCGTCGGGTGTCAAAAACTTGTCCTTAATCCGCAAAACACGATTTGTAACTCGCTCTACATCAACGCCTACGTGATTTTTTTTGGACATCGACACCGCAACCAATCCATCCGCGTGCGATACACTTATATTAATATGTGCATCACCCTTCAGATGCGGTGCGCCGTTGCTGTCGTAATCAATCCCTGGATACCCCCCAAGCATTTCCTTCAACAAAATCCGTGTCGCAAGCCACTCACGGCGGCGGCGGTCGTTTTTAAAGGATTGATAAACAGACAATTCGCCGTCATTAACAAAAGCCGATGCCATTGAATACAAATCGTCAGCCGATTCTATTAACTTCCAAAAGCCAACGTCAACGCCATCAAGATCAATATTTTGTAGCAAACGCGGCATAATTATTTCCAAATCAACGTTTCAAACAAACGTTCAATATCTGTGCGCACAAATTCTATCGACGGCGCGAGCGAATCTTTGTTAGGATTGCAATTGAAATACAACGAACCACGCAAAAAATGTTTGGTGCTGTCGGTGATGTAAAATTGCAACGGACTCGCCACATTGCCCTTGATGCCGTACAGCAGGCCATAGACGTGAGTGGTGTCGTTTACAAAAGCAATTTTTTCGATTGCCTCCGCCTTGACGGTGTGCTTGTACGCCAATGTGTGCGAATCCTCGATGAGAGTATCGAGATTGTTGTTCAAAAACTTGAAACTCAGATGCACCTTGGCATTCAATGTGGGATAGACGATGTTGGTCCAATAACGCTCCGCACCCCTCGATGTCTCGCGCTCCATCACGCAATAATTCGGGAAATCAAAACTGTATGGCAACTCGAGGCTGTCGGCTACTGCGGCGTATTCCTTAGCCGGGAAAGTTGCACGGAAATATCCACGCGGCTTTGGCACCGGTGTCTCACCACACGATGCCAAAGCCACGATAATTGTAAGTAATAACAATAATTTTTTCATAAAACTTATATTTTGCGCCGCTTGCGCGGCCTGTTTTTTTTAAACATCAATTACCGTCAATTGATTCGTCAATTATCGTCAATTTCTTTTTATGATTTTAAGCCGCTTGCGCGGCTTGATTATCAACGAAACCGTAGGCGGCAATTTTTGTTTACGAAATTCGGACGCCAATCTTTTCTATCCGCCGTCCAGTGAAGGATTCGACGGAGAAGGTGAGGTCGTGAAATTCTATTTTTTCACCTTTGACAGGAAATTCGCCACGGAGTTCGAGCAACAAGCCCGCCAACGATTCTGCGTCGCCCTTTTCATCGTCGAAGTCGGCACTGTCGAGCCCCAACTCGCGGCAAAAATCGTCGATGGTAATCCGCCCATCAAAGATATAATAATTGTCGCCTACCTTGCGAAAAAGTTTGTCGTCGTCGGTATCAAACTCGTCGTTGATTTCGCCGACAATCTGTTCCAAAATGTCTTGCATCGTTATCAAACCCGAAATGCCGCCGTACTCGTCGCTGACCGCCGCCATGTGGGTTTTGTTTTGCTGAAATTCCTTCAACAAATCCGAAATCTTCTTATTTTCAGGCACATACTTGATGCCCTTTACGAGCGTTGTCCATGCAAAATCGTCGCCCTTGGAGATATATTTAATCAAATCCTTGACGTAAATGATGCCGTAAATATTGTCGGTGCTACTTTCATAGACGGGGATGCGCGAATAGTTGCTGTCGAGGATTTTAGCCTTCAATTTCGAGAAAGGTTCGTCCCTGCCGATTGCAACAATTTCGTGGCGTGGGGTCATTATTTCGCGGACTTCGATGTCGCCAAACTGCAAAATATTGCGAATCATCGCACCGTTGCCAACGTTTTGTTCGGGCGATGCACCGATTGCGGCAGACAAATGTTCGCCCGCATCGTCCTCATTATTAACTGCATACGTCTTGCCAAAACTCATCCATCCCGTCAACGCACAGACCACTTTTACAAGCAAATTGTGATTAGCATAGAAACTTTCGCGGCGGTCGTCGTCCATCATCCGGGCGGGTACTATCGCAGCAATTACAAGTATGAAAGCTATTGATATAAAGAACATTACAAACCCCGTAATTGGCGAATCGCTAAAATCGACTATTGCAAATCCACCATCATAACCCACTGATGTACAGCGCACAAGCAATGCGGCGCACATTACAGCCATCAGCGCACAAAACGCCGATGCCGCATTGAGCGACGCCCTCACCCTGCCCGCTGCCGCATCTGCAAGCAAAGACAGCACACCGACGCCCATCAACGACAACACGCCCACCGTCAACGGCAGCCAAACGCATCGCCAATCAATCGGCAATATCACAAAATCAAGAATTATGCAAGCGTCCATCACAATTATTATCTAAAATGGTAGCGAATCCCCCTCGCCTTGGAGGTTGACAGGGATATTTTCGATGTCAAAATTTGGCAGCGCGCTGCCGATGGTCTGCGTGGTCTCGCCGTTGATAGTAGCGGCATCCACAATAGGCGTTTGCGCGTTGTCCTTGCTGCGGGCGAGGATTTTTACCTCCGACGCAACTACTTCATACACACGGTGTCCGCCCTCGCCACGGCTCACGTAACGCGATTTGAGTTTGCCATCTACGGACACGAGGTCGCCTTTTTTTACATAACGCGACACGTAGTCCGACAATTCGCGCCAAACCAAAACCTCGTGCCATTCTGCCTCCTCTATTTGACGACCGTCGGGCAACGTTGCAAGGTCGTTGGTACACACCGAAAACCGACTGAACGACACGCCCTTGTCGATGTACCGCGTCTCAGGATTGCGCCCCACTGTGCCAAGGAGAATTATTTTGTTGATTCCTAACATCGATGTTCCTAAATTTTTTGCAAAATTATAGAAAATCTTTTGGAAAAGGAAACACCGTGGCTATTTCTTTTTCCAAAAGATCCACGGTGTCAATTTTTTATTTTCTTAATTCGTTGACGTACTTGTCAATATCCTGTTTTGTAACAATGTTGCCGTCCTTGTCAACACCTATCTCAAATGGGATTCCGTAAATATTGAACTTTGAAGAAAGAAGGCTCCACTCGTCGTGCGACACGAAGATGTGTTCGCCTTGAATGTTGTTTTCCTTCATCCATTTTTCGGCTCCTTCACGCGGACTATCCCGCTCGTCGCAAATGTAGAGAAAACGGACTGGATAATTTTTCAGACGTTCCACCTTTTCGCGATCCTGCAACATACCGGCACGACAAGGCGCACAGCCCATTCCCCAAAAATCAATGTAAAGCGCGTTGCCTTTGTAAGTATCGATGATGCGTCGAAAAATTGAGTCTGCCTCTGGCGTATTTTTAGTGTTAACAATTGCCTTAGCCTCCTCTTTAACAACGTATTGACGGTAACGTTCAAGAGCGTGATGCGCCACAATTGGATTTTGGAAGAAGGGAATCGCAGCGGCAAACAATGCAGCCACTTGGTCGGGGGTGTAAGTGGTTTGGTCGCTATTAATTTCTTCAAAAAGGAAACGACAAAGAACAATCTGTTGCATCATTGTGATGTTTTTGAGACCATACAACGATTGAACGGTCTTCATTGCAAGTTTATAATAGTCTGCAATAGTCAGCAACGAATCATCACGCATTGCGAGCAAACGCTTGTGTGTGTCAGCATCATAAAGACGCGGCAACGTAAACTTTGATTTGTAGGCGGCATCATCTTCGGGTTCTGAAACGTAGGAATAAGTAGTCGCAAGGAAAAACTTATTAGCCATAAACAAGATGTCGGGCATTATGTAATATTCAATGCTATTGACAACGAACTCCGACTGATGAACCACAAACAACATTGCGGGATTGTCGAGCAACCATTTTTCACGACCTGCCAAAAAGTCGTAATACTCGTCAAGTTTTGCCTTTGTCGCATTGACAACAAAGTGCGATATATTGTCGCGATAGTTGCTCATCGTTGCATAAAACGGCTCTGCAAGCAAACTTGCGCCCAAAACATCCTTGACGTAGGCACTCGTATTGGCGGGCAGGGGCAGACGGTCTGCCTCGATATCTGCAATTATGTCGTCAATGTACTTCACCATCCGCTGTTTCCACGCAGGAATGTCATCCTTGGACATACCCCTAACAACCAATTCGCCGTCGCCAAAGTAGTGTTTTCTCAATTCAATCCAAAGCCTGTTGATGTCGGTACTCGTGCCGCTGCCAACAAACGACAAACCATTTGGATATTCTTGCACTGCGTCCTTAGTGATTTCCACTGTGTCGCTCACGGCAATGAACACGTTGCCAACATCCCTCACATAAACACCCTGCGAGTGTGGCAGACGAATGACGGCTTCAAAAGTGCCGTCGTCTGCAACGCGAATATCCTGCACATCCTCCTCCCTTGTGAAATGGTTGAAAACAACAACGGAAATGATGTTCCACTCGCCCTGCGGCTTGTTTAGAACCTTGCCTTTGAGTACCGCCGTTCCGCTATGAAACTGATACTCGTCGATAGACTGCGCCGCCACCGTCATACAGACGAGGACAAGCAACAAAGTAATGATGATTTTTCTTTTCATGTTTTTATTGTTTATGTTTTGTTTACTATATTGACAACCGATGTCGCAAAATATTACAGTCAAAATGCATAAATTAACATACTTTAACACACAAAGATAAAAAAAAATTTCAGAACCAACAACCTGGGAAAATTTTAGGCGGATTTATAAATGGAAGTCAGCGATTTTTAGTATCTTTGCAGCAAATATAAACACACATTTTTAAGCAATGAAAAAGTTTCTAAAAACCTTCTTTCTCGTCATCGGCATCGCGGTGTTGTTGATAGCGGGATATTGGGCATACCACCATTTCTTCAAACAGAAAGGCAGCATCGAGGCGTTTCAGGCTGTGCCGGACGACGCAATCTTCGTGGCTGCCACCACAAACCTCACCAAGGCATGGCACGACCTGAGCAAGAGCAACTTTTGGGCGTATTTGAAAACCACGGAATATTTCGCCGACTTGGACGAAGACATCGCGCTCGTGGACGAATTTCTCAACGAAAACGCCCTGACAAGCAAAATGCTGAAAAACCGCGAGTTGCTGATAGCGGGACTTGAAGCCTCCAACAACACATGGGATATGGTTTTCTTGGCAGATTTGCAGGAATTGTCGTCATATTTTGAGGAATGGGCAAGTTCGTCGCTAAAACTCGTGAGCGGCTACACGACCACGGAAAGCAAATACTCCTGCGGCGGCGAAAACGGCAACACTTATCAGATATACACGATGAGGGACAAGGAGGACTTGTCATTTATGATACACCTCACCCTCGCCGACAACTTGCTGATTATCAGCCTCGACAAAAAACTTCTCTATCAGGTTTTGGAAAAATTCAACAACGGATATTGGACTTCAAACGAGAATTTCCGCCTTGTAAGCAACGACCTCACCGGCACCAACCTGATAAAACTTTTCCTCAATTACAAGCGCGTCCCAAAACTTTACTCGATGTACTCCACCGAGCCGAGCGAATCGATGGATATGCTCTCGCAATCGCTTGTATATTCGGTACTTAACCTTGATCTTTATGACGACGAGATAATTCTTACCGGCAATACTTCCCTCGATTCGGTATATTCGTATCTCCGCGCATTCAGCAACGTAGGCACCGGCAAGACCAAGGCTTACAACATCTTGTCAGACCAAACGGCAGTATATTTGTCGCTGTCTTTCAACGACTTCAACAAATTTTATGACGAACTCACCGCCGAATACGCACGCGGCAACCCAAAAGATTGGGACGATATGCAGAAATTGATGAAAACAACGGAGAAGTTGTTGGGATTCAGCATCAAAGACGATTTTCTTGGGTGGATTGGCAATGAAATCACCATTGCAAAACTGCGACCGCTATCCGAAAAATCACGCGACATCGACGCCGCAATCGCCATCGCCGCCGACAATATCGACAAGGCAAAGGCGCACCTCGGCAACATCCTCACGCACATCAACAAGCGCACGCCATTGAAATTCAAAGTGGAGCCGTACCGCAATTTCGACATCCAATACTTGGACATCAAGGGCTTTTTCAAGATGTTTTTCGGCAAATTGTTTTCCAAGGTAGAAAAACCGTATTTCACTTATATTGAGGACTTTGTGGTGTTTGCAAACTCGCAGGAAGTACTTCATCAGATAATCGACGACTACCTGATGGGTCGCACGATGACCAAGAGCGTGAAATTCAGCGACTTCAAGGATGGTTTTGACAACAAAGCCAACCTCACCGCCTACATTCAGACGCCCCGTATGTACGAAACTTTGTTGAAATACTCGCCCGCCGACATCAAGCCCGACATCGAGAAAAACAAGGAACTCATCAACAGTTTTGCACGTTTTGGATTCCAATTGACCAACAACAACGGTCTGTTTAAGAGCAAGTTGGCAATACAATACGACTCGTCGGCAACGCAGGAAGACATCGCCCTCCAAGCCGAAAGTATGGCGGAGGCTGCGGCAGGCGTTGTTGACATCGATTCGCTGAAATTCAAGGTCGCAATCCCCGACACGATGACAGTGGAAAACGGCGCGCTTACCATCAAAGACAGCACCTCGACAAGGCTTTATGACGGCAATATTGCCAATGGTCAAGTCAACGGCATTTGGCGCACGTATTATCCTGATGGCAACGTCTTTGTATCAGCCAATTATATGCAAGGCTACCTCAACGGCAAGGCTTATTTCTTCTACGACAGTAGGAAGGAGACCAAACTCGCCGACGTGGATTTCAATATGGACAAAATCGACGGCTATTACATTGAGTACTACCGCAATGGCAATATGAAATCCAAAATTCAATACGAGGACGGACGCCGCCACGGAGAGTGCATTTTCTACTACGAAAACGGCAACAAAAAGCTCGAAAGCAAATACAAAAAAGGCGAGCGCGCCGGCAAATCCACCGTCTATAACGAAAAAGGCAAAAAAATCGGCCGCCTCGACGCCGACAATTATTAATTTTTTCAACGCGAATTAATACGAATTTAAGCGAATTAAAACGAATTTTTTTTAAAATAATTCGTTTTAATTCGTTACAATTCATCAAAATTTACGTTTACAAAAATCCCGTCGCAAGGCGGTGAATATCAAACAATTATCGC
>DGIK01000091.1 GCA_002393195.1 Bacteroidales bacterium UBA3824
AACCCCGCCGCCGATGCCATCCTCAACGAGGGCGACACCTTGATTCTGGCAGGCGAGACGGATAAGATTAAGGGGTTGCTTGGGTAATGATGGGTCGTGTAGGGATGGGTCGTGTAGGGATGGGGCATTGCCCCATCCCTACGGCGGTTGCAAATCGAATCCTACGGCGGCGTCAAATCGTATTTATCAATAATTAACACCAATTATACCAATGAGACTGAATCAACCTGAAAGAAAATCTCCACGTGCAGAATGGCACGATTATAATGGTGGTGAATATTTTGTAACAATATGCACACACAATCGTGAACATTTTTTCGGTACAATCATTAATCATAAAATGAATTTGTCTGAAATTGGTATATACACAGCGGAATGTATCGTTAAAATTTCGGAATTAAATCACGATGCCGTTGTAAAAGAATATGTTGTAATGCCTAATCATATACATTTGATTTTAGACGTTGTGCGGTTGTGGCGTGTAGGGATGGGGCAATGCCCCATCCCTACGGTGGCGTCGGATTACGATTGCCCCATCCCTACGGCGGCGGAACAATCGCGCCAATCGATAGAAATTAATACTGAGATGCAGCGCAGGTCGTTGAGCAAAGGTAGGGTTTCGGTGATAATTGGCAGTTTCAAGTCGGCTGTTACTAAATTTGCACGTCAAAAAGGTATGTATTTTGCGTGGCAGACACGTTTCCACGACCACATCATTCGCAATCAAGAAGAATATTACCGAATTGCTACCTATATTAGAGAAAATCCTAACAAGTGGAATGAGGATTGTTTCTTTTTGAAATAGATATTTTCGGTATCTGTAGGGATGGGGCATTGCCCCATCCCTACGAAATGTGTATTTGCAAAATATTTACTGACAGTATTTTGTGAATATTTTTCCGAATTTGTTGCTAAAATATTTGCGGACATTCAAAATAATTAGTATATTTGAAGCGTTAAAGATATAAAATTGAAAGAGCGTTCACAAAGGGCTGACTTCCTAATAAACGACCATTTATTTAACATTATTGTCAGCACTTGTGGATGCTCGCATTCCGTAAAAGGGGTGCGGGCTTGCTTTGTAGTAATAATGGGGCTTTGGTCGGCCTTTTGGGAAACTATGGAGTAGCACGTACCCTTTCTTTTTTGTATAGATTAATAAAATGTTGAACAAATTTTTTTAAGAGATGAGAGAACCTAGTAAATTAACAATTCTTGGACTGGCTATGTTGGTAATTATAGAATTATACACATCGTGTTCTAAGGAGGAAGAGCCAAGCAACGAACCCTACCTCGCAAAAATTGAGGTAGTGGAACATAGTGTAAATTTGGGTGAGCGAACGCCTAAGGGTGAACTTTACGAAAGATATTTGTACAATTCAGATGGACTACTAACTACGAAAGTGACAAATTATTATAACTCTTTTTACAGAACGAGATTGTACAATACATATACTTACAGGTATGATGAGGCGAATAAATTGCAAATTAGGTATGAGGAGACTTTTGCTTCTCAAAGAAAGTTCGTGTATGAATACAACGAACTTGATTCTGTGTCGAAAATTAAACAATACTATACAGACTCAGGAGAACTAATTAGCGTTTTAACAAATGAATATGATCACAATGGAAACAAAATACTCAGTTCGGAAGAATATAGTTTTCAAACTACAATAACATCGTTCTATTACGACAACAATACAGTGACGGAAGTCATTGAGAATTCTAAAAAAGAGAATGCAAAAGATACAATTATACGTACATATGATGAACGACATAATCTAATCAAAGTTGAAAAACCTGATGACAAAATAGATACTTATGAATATGATTCCAACAATCGATTAATAAAGTGTTCTTTGGCGGATAACCTTTTGGGTTCAATCCTAACGTTCTACGACTATCATTACAAAGAAGATGACAAAATTGATTATATTCGAGTAACACACTCAAATTCTGATATTATATCAGATTTAGTGTACAATTACGAATGGAAATAATTTCACAATCAAAACACAATATTATGAAAAACTATTTTTTATTAACATTTAACCCTCTCAAGTGGCCAGGTGGACGAGAGGGGTTCCTTGATGAACTTCACGCCTTCAAAAATGGAGGTTTAGAATTACAGTGGAGCATTCAGGCACACAGACAGGCCAAAGTTGGCGACTATTGCTTCTTCTTGGTTCAAGGTGTCGAACCGCGAGGCATTTATGGTGGTGGTAGAATAATTGAGGAGCCATTTGTTGATGAAAATTGGAATGGCAATGGTCGCCCAGTACATTACGTAAGTGTGGAGGTCGAAATATTCACAGACTACCAAACACCGTTGATTACTCTCGATCAACTGAAACGATTTGACGCTAAGTATGATTGGAGTCCTCGCAATGGAGGACGTCCAATTCCAACAGAAACTGCGCTTAAAGTGATGGAAAACATCAAAAAGTAACCCCGCCGCCGATGCCATCCTCAACGAGGGCGACACGTTGATTCTGGCAGGCGAAACGGAGAAGATTAAGGGACTTTTGGGGTAGATTTCCACACCCAACTGCCTATCGCCAAGAGAATTACAATTGCTGTTACCACATACGCCCAAATGTTTGTTTGTCGAGATGTGGCGGTGATGGTGTAGTCGGCGGGGATGAGACGCTCGCCCGAAAGGATGTAATTGATTACGCCGTCGGATAGGATGCCGTTGCCAGGGTTGGTTACCTCGCCGGGCATTGTAAGTGCGTATGGCACAGAGAGAAACGAGAAGTTGACAATTGGCGTCAGGTTGTCGTAAAATTCTTTGGCGCAGTAAGAACTGTCGCGGAAAAAGATTGAGTATGCGTCTGATTTGAAAAACTCTTGGAATCCTTTTCGACTGTCGTATGCCAAGATTTCTTTGCCCGATTTATTGCGGATGAATGTGGCGAGCGAATCGTGCAACTGCGCAAATTGTTCGCGGCTTACGGGCGGCTCTGCGATGGAATCGTAATGCGTGTAGATGTAGTCTAATCCGCTGTTAATCAGGTTGTCGCAGAACCAATTGTTCATCTTGGTTTCGAGGTCGGAGAGGCGTTCCATTGTCTCCGCGCCGTTCATTCCGTTGACGATGTTTGGCTGTCCCGTAAACCAGTAGTTGACTTCTTCGGCGTCAGCGTAGTCGGTCGGGGGCTGTGGAAAATTGCCGCCTATGCCCGCAAATACCTCTGTGAAAGTGTATTCGGTGTAGAACCAACGGAAACGCTTTTCGAGGGTTGCCTTCGATGAGAGAGGTTTTTTGTTGAGACGCAGCGGCATAGCCATCGACATTTGCTCCACATTGTCAAAATTGCTGACGTAGGCGTGCCTTGCTGTGTCGTCGTTGGGAATGGAAACCCAATCAGAGCCGAGGTCTATGCCGTTTGGAATTGCATCAAATTCAAGTTTGAAGTCGATTGAACGGCTGCAAGTGCCGTCGCTGTTGATTGTTGTGTGCATTTTGGCATCGCCGTAATTTTCGTTGCACGAAGACAACGCCACGGCTGCAAACACGATTGCCGCGTATAGTCTAATGGTTTTCATAATTCAGTTTCTTTAATTGTAAGTAATTGATTGAGGCTTTGTTCTGACGATTCGTGTACACATTTTTTAGATAATCGCCATACGTGAAGCCTGAGATTTGATAGTTGGTTTGGGTTGTTGTCGGGGTGTCGGCGTCCAAGTCGTTGGTGTAGATGAACAATCCAACGAGCAACACTGCCGCTGCCGTGAGTACGATCCTCACAAATTTTACAATGCGGGATTCTTTTTCGGGAGTTTTGGACTCGGTATTGCTGTCGGGCAACGCGCTCATTATTAAGTCCGTAAACTCGTCGGGATTGTCAATCTCCGGCTGTGCGCCTTTGAGACGCTCTAATATTTCATCGATGTTATTCATAGCCTAATTCTGTTAATTGTTTGCGAATTGTTTGACGGGCAACGTAGAGGTTGCTCTTGATTTGCGTGGCGTCCAAGCCGGTGATGCGCTGCACTTCGTCGGTGTCGAGACCTTCCAACTGACATAGCGTAAACACGGTTTTCTGTTTGTCGCTGAGCCTCGATGCCAACAGCCTGACGATGGCAACCCATTCGTTGTTTTCCAAGTTGACTTGGCTGTCGGTGTCGGCGGCAAATCGGGCGAGCGCGTCCACGTCTTCGGGCATTGCAGCGGTGTGTTTTTTGGCTTTGATTCTGTCTAAACAGAGCCGCGTGGCGATAGTGTAAATCCAAGTAACAAAGGATTTTGCGGTGTCGTATTCGCCGATGTTTTGCCAAACGCGGACGAATGTGTCTTGCACCGTGTCTTTCGCCTCCTCCTCGTCGCAGAGCATTTTGAGTGCAAGCGAAAACACCATCCGTTGGTACTGCCTGACTACCTGCCTGAACGCCTCCTTGTCGCCTTCCCGACACTTGATTAATATGTCTTTTTCTATCTGTTCCATTTTTCGTTATCTGCCCAATATACGACGAAGTGTGGTAAAGGTCAAAAAAATTTTTGAAAAATTTAGTCATATCAGCGTTTTTTTGTAACTTGTACTCGATTATTATAGAGGTTCTGTAATAGGAAACCGGCAATAATTACGGCTATGAACAATGAAAAATTTATAAGTTTAACGCAGTTGGGCGAGTCTTATACCGTTGAGTATAAGTCTTGTACTGAGAATGTTTCGGAATCAGTATATGAAAGTATATGCTCGTTTCTGAACCATAGTGGCGGATATATATTGTTGGGTGTCAAGGATAATGGAGAAATTAAAGGAGTAAGCCCTACCAAGGTAGAAAAGTTGAAAAAAAGCATCATCAACAATATTCAAAATTCAGAATTGTTTATACCTTGTCCGTATTTTTCGCCGCAGGTTTTGAAGATTGACGACAAAACTGTTATCGCCTTGGAAGTTCCTTGTGGTCAGTATGTTTACAAGTACAAAGGGCATTATTTCGACCGTAATGGAGATGCCGATATTGATGTTACCAATCAGTCTGAATTGTTGTTGGCTCTTTTTGAAAGAAAAAATCCTCATCTTTTTGAAGAACGTTTTGCAGAGAATCTTTCAATGCAACATCTTGATGCTCAAACGTTTCAGTATTGCAAAAATATTCTTTCGGTTATCAAACCAAATCATTATTGGCTCCAAATGAGCAACGAAGAAATATTGATAAGTTCGCATTTGGCAAAGCGCGATGATGAAACGGTTGAATTGAAACTAAAAAATGCCGCCCTCATTCTTTTCGGTAAGGAAGATTCGTTGGTGGAGTTGATGCCGCGATACCGTTTTGAGGCAATGTTTCATTTGTGTACTTATCAGCAATACAATGATTTAGCACAGTTCCCAAACCGTTACGACGACCGTATTACGCTGCATTGCAATTTGATTAATGTTTATGACCGATTGTCTAAATTTGTAGAAAGGTATTTGCCCGATAGATTTTATCTACCCGAAGGCTCGTTGCACAGGGAAGATTTAAGGTGGAAACTGTTTCGCGAAATTGTTGCAAATCTCTGTGTACATTCGGATTACAGTAGCGGTTATGCTTGTTTCCTGCATATTTTTAAGGATAGAGTAATAACAAAAAATCCAACGCGACTTTTACCCGAAATTCCCGAAGGCGAACTAAAAATCAGTCAGTTGCAAAACTACACAAAGAATCCGTTGCTTGTTAGGATTTTTAGAGAATTGGCGTGGGTAGAAGATATGGGTTCGGGAATGAGAAACATAGTAAAGTTTGCTCCATTGTATTTCCCTGAGTACCAAGTTGATATCAATAGTTCGTTTCAGTTTGTTTTTTCGTTAACGTACAACGAAATGTCCGAGACTAATGTCCATAACTCGGAAGAAATGTCCATAACAGACACCGAAAATGTCCATAACACAGGCGAAATGTCCATAACAGACCCCGAAAATGTCCGGGACAACTCAAAAATGTCCGAGGCAGATGAGAAAATGTCCGAGACAGAGTTGCTGAATGTCCGAGACAAAAAAGATGTCAAGAAAAATAAACGACAGCAAGCAATTGTTGGACTAATTACTAAAACTCCTTCTATAACTATTGATGATTTGGCTGATATATTGGGTGTTAACGAAAAAACTATCCGCCGTGATATTTCAGAGTTAAAATCAAATGGTATATTGGAACGTTTGGGAGGAGACTTTGGCGGCAAGTGGATTGTAAAACATTAACATTATAATAACAATGCAACTCAACTCTCACAACAAAGACGAATATCCGCCGATGCACACGGCTGAGCATATCCTCAACCAAACTATGGTGAGGATGTTTGGCTGCAATCGGTCAAAAAACGCGCATATCGAGCGCAAAAAATCAAAAATCAATTTTCCCCTGCCTGTGGAGCCTTCCGCCGAACAGATTGCGCAGATTGAACGGACGGTTAATGAAATTATAAAAAACGATTATCCTATTGAATATCAGTTTGTAACCAAAGACACCATCCCCGCCGGCATTGAAATCGACAAACTGCCCGACGACGCTTCCGAAACTATCCGCCTTGTAAAAATCGGCGATTACGACCTTTGCTGTTGCATCGGCAAACACGTGGAGCGCACGAAAGAAATTGGCGAGTTTAAAATCAATTCCACTTCGTATATCGACGGCAATTTTAGGATTGTGTTCAAACTTATTGGCGCGGCAGAGAGATATTGACGCTTACAATGTTTTGAAAACTACGCTGTAAATTTCGGCTTTTTTGTCAACTTTCATCGGGTACGCCCGCGACGACGACGGCATACGATAAAATTTTATCACACGGTTGCAAAATTCCGCTTCCACATAATCGCCGATTTCAGGACTTTTGACGCCCAAAATCTCCGAAACTACCTCCGCCGACTTTCCGCCTGTGGATACAATCGTCTTACAGTCAGGAATTTGCGAGAGAATTTCTGCAAGGTCAACCCGCTCCAAAATATCGAGATTGGCATCCGAAGCATCATTGTTTCCGCGTACAATTTCCACAGCGGTATCATAGATGGCGATGCCTTTATCTGTAAGGAAATCAACGATTTGCTGTTGCTTGAAACATTTTTGGTTGAGGTCGATAAAATGGTTGATATCGTTGAAAAACACGATACCAAAGATACGCCACATATCGTTCTGAAAATTAGGGTAATAGAACGGCATTTTCCAACGCTTCATCGGCGGCGGAAAACTGCCCAACATCAGTAATTTTGCACCTGCGGGCAAAAACGGTTTCAACGGATGTCTTTCGGTCATAGCGGATTAAGTTTTGTGTTCGGCAAAGGTAGGAATAATTTTTGGGATTGGGAAAAATGATTGCCCTGTTTCTAAAAAAAATTGTATATTTGCGGTTGGAATAACAATGTTAAGGAAAATGATTGAACAATTCAACAATATAGCAAGCGAACCATCAGCCTCGTGGGGTGGAGCGTGGACAGAAGATAAGTTGGACACGTTTGAGAAATATGTCAAGGCTTATCTCACAATTATGAACGCTTACCGAGATAAGTATAAGTGGAAACTTGTCTATTTTGATGGTTTTGCGGGTAGTGGTTCGAGAACAATAGACAACACAGACGATGATTCCGATAATATGATTCTCGAATTGTTTGAAAATCATTATATCCAATCGGAAGATATTTCAATGTACAAGGGTGCGGCAGAGAGAGTTTTGAATATACAGCAAAAAGGATTCGATTATTATTATTTTATCGACAAGGACGAATCAGCCAACAATTTGTTGAAATCAAAATTAGAATCGTTACATCCCGACAAAAAGGGTCAATTGGTTTTCAGACCAAAAGATGCTAATAATGAAGTTGAAAAAATGGCGGATTTTCTTCGCAAAAATAGCAAGTACAAGGCGTTGGTTTTGTTAGATCCATTCGGTATGCAGTTGAATTGGCAATCAATTCAAAAAATGCAAAACACGGGAACTGATTTGTGGATTCTGATACCTACGGGGGTGATTGTCAACCGTTTGTTAGACCGAAAGGGTGAGTTAAAACATATTGACAAACTAACGGCTTTTTTCGGTAAAGATGAAGAGTTTTTACGAGATTATTTTTATAAACAACGCACTGAACCATCGTTGTTCGGTTATAATACAATAATCGAAAAAGTGAGAGAACCAATTCGGAAAATTGCTGAACTCTATATTCAACAATTGCAGAGTATATTTAAATATGCTACATCTGAACCGCTGGTGTTGTACAATTCGCGCAATACTCCAATATTCCATTTCGCTTTTGCATCCAACAATTATAATGCAGTAAAAATAGCAAACCAAATAATAGGAAAAATGTAATGGCTACCAAGAGAACAAAAATAGAATGGACTGACAAAACGTGGAATCCAATAACAGGCTGCACAAAAATATCTCAGGGCTGCGCACACTGTTACGCGGAGGTGATGACGCGACGTTTGAACGCTATGGGATTACCCAAATACGCTGACGGATTCAAAGTGTCGTTGCACGAAGATTGTTTGTTGGAACCGTTGGAATGGAAACAGCCGCACACTATTTTTGTGTGTTCTATGAGTGATATTTTTCATAAGGATGTACCGTTTGAATTTGTTGACAAAATAATGGCTACAATAAGAAAAACGCCTCAACATCGTTATCAAATACTAACCAAAAGGGCAGAGCGAATGGCGGAATATTTTTCAACACGAGTGATTCCCAAAAATGCTTGGCTTGGCGTAACTGTGGAGGCTCAATCCTCAAAAAACAGAATTGAATGCCTTCGACAACTTGCCGCACCGATACGTTTTCTCTCTTGCGAACCTTTGTTAGAAGATTTGGGCGAATTGAACCTTCAAAACATTGATTGGGTGATAGTTGGCGGCGAAAGTGGAATGTCGGCACGTCCAATGAAAGAAGATTGGGTGTTGTCGATAAAACAACAAACAGAACTTCAAGGCTCTGCGTTTTTCTTCAAGCAATGGGGAACGTGGGGCAGCGACGGCGTGAAACGAAACAAACATAAAAACGGAAAACTATTAAAAGGCAGAGTGTTTCAAGCAATGCCAGCGTGAAAAAATATATAACTATCTAATTTCTTCCAAAATTACAAAAGATTTTGTATATTTGCGGAGGACAAACATTTGGAAAGAAAAATAATATGCAGTTACCCAACAACAAAATACTAAATATCAGTACATTGTCGCAAATATTCGACAATACGACTGCCACATACAAGTTCTATTGGTTTGTGGCGATGCTTGATATTGTTGTTAAGGAACGCAAAACAAGAATTACGTTTTGGGAGATAATTGTATCAATGATTGCCGAATCGTGGTATCCAATTCATTATTTCAAAATTTCCTTTGGTAAATCTGATTCATTGTTTGATTATTCGCTACAAATTCAAAAAGATTTGCAGATTTCAATTGAATTGGACAAAGATAAAATCAAAAGTCAATTGCTTAATAATCTTGAAAATACGAAGAAATATCTTCGGATTTTCACCAAAAATGTACCTTACAGATTTCTCTCGCCTTGGATAAAATATACATACGATGATGATGTGATTGTAAAATCGCAGAGTTTTACAAACAATTGTCTGTATTCCATTTACAGCGAAGAAATCGAAATCAATCCAATTTGGATTGATTATCTGACAGAGAATTATGTAATTCTCAGAGATTTTGCATTTTGGAATTTGACAGAATTTCTACAAAAACGCAATCCAAATGTTCCAAATCTTCCGTCAAAACTTGTAAAACCTTTGCAACGCGAGTCGCTGACTAAACAGCGCAAATTTTGGGACACTTACATTGAATCTGTTGGAAAAATTAATTGTATCTACACCGGCAAAGAAATCTTTGCTAAGAAATACGATTTAGACCATTTTGTGCCGTGGAGTTTCGTGTCGCACAATCTGTTATGGAATCTTTTGCCCGCTGATGCAAGCATAAATTCTTCAAAAAGCAACAATCTTCCGCCGTTGGATAAGTATTTGAAACCGTTTGCAAACGTTCAGCATAATGCATTGAAAACGCTTTATGCCAAAAATCCAAATAACAACATTTTTGAAGACTATCTTACAGTTTTTGATTCGGTTTCGGAATTGGTAAAAATGCCGCAAAACGAGTTTTGCAATGTTTTGGGCAAAACATTTACGCCGCTTGTACAAATTGCGGAAAATTCGGGTTTTAAAATTTGGCAGCAATGAAAAAGACTAAAAATAATCCGCACTTGACAGCAAAGGAGCGCACAACAATCTCGTTTCCAACTCGTTGGCTCAAACAAAACGATTGTTTAAAAGGTGAAATCTTAGATTTCGGCTGTGGATTTGGTTTTGATACCGACGAACTCGCAAAAGAGGGTTTTAATATTGTCGGTTATGACAATTATTACCGCCCCGAATATCCGTCAAAACGCTTTGACACAATCATTTGCAACTATGTTCTTAACGTTCTTGAACCCGACGAACAAGCAAGCGTTTTGATGGCTGTTTCGGAATTGTTGAAACCCGAAGGCAGGGCGTATTTCGCTGTGCGCCGCGATTTGAAATACGAAGGATTTCGCACGCATTTTGTCCACAAAATGCCTACCTATCAATGCAATGTGATTTTGCCATACAAAAGCGTTTTCGCAAACGAAAATTGCGAAGTCTATGAATATCAGCATTTTAACAAAACGAACTTTAAAGAAAAATACGAACTTTCAAACACTTGTCCGTTTTGCAATCTCAATCCCAAAGTAGAAATCATCAGCGAAACGGCGACGGCTGTCGCATTTTTAGATGGTTATCCTGTCAGCCAAGGTCATACATTGATAATTCCAAAACGCCACGTTGCGGATTATTTTGAACTTACGTTGCACGAGCAACGCGCCCTTTGGTTGCTTGTCAACCGTTGCAAAACGATTTTGGCAGACCGTTACCATCCCGACGGTTTCAACGTCGGCATCAACGTCGGTCAAGCCGCCGGGCAATCGGTTTTCCACGTTCATATCCATCTAATTCCACGATACAAAGGCGACGTGGAAAATCCCAAAGGTGGAGTGAGAGGGGTGATACCTCATAAGCAAAAATATTAGGGATCTCATTCAAACATCTCCTCCATAACCACTTGACCCTGATTATCCCTTGCATACGGATTGTCAAGAAGACCTTTGGTGGTAATCATCACCGGAAAGACGGCTTTGCGGGTGTTGGTTTTGAAGACGTTGGCTTTGTGACGGAGGTCGTTGGAATAGAATTTGGAAATTTTGTATTTTCCTGGATAGCCAACTAAATCTCGCACTTTTTTGTTTTTCAAATAATTGTTGTATATTTGCACATTGTATTGAACCAACAAACTCAATGGCAAATATTTGCAATACGTTATGACCACGCTACAACAACTAAATATCGAATCCTTTAAGGAAGGCAACCGTTTGGAGGCAAAACTTGCAAAGGGCGGCGTACCGGCAAGCCTTTGGGAGACGTATGCGTCGTTTGCAAATACCGACGGAGGATTGATTCTTCTTGGCGTTAAGGAAAACAAGAATCATACTTTTGCTATTGAAGGCATCGACAATCCAGAACAAATGGAAAAAGCCTTTTGGGATGGCATCAACAACAAAAGGGTGGTCAATATCAACCTTTTGAACAACAGTGATGTGGAGATAAAAGAAGTTGACGGCAAAACAATAATTGCGATTCACGTTCCAAGGGCGGAGAGAATATACCGTCCGGTGTATAAGGGACAGGATATGTTCACAGGCACTTATCGACGAAACGGCGAGGGCGATTATTTATGTTCACGCGAAGAGGTTGCAGCCATTTTCCGCGATGCTGGTCAGGTTACACAAGACAACAAGTTGATTGTAGAAGTTAATCTCGATGCACTCTGCAAAGAAACTATCACTCATTATCGCCGTCGTTTTATGCTTGTACATCAAGGACACGTTTGGAACAATCTTTCGGATGAGGATTTCCTCAAAAAAATTGGTGCGGCAAAAATCAACCGCGAAGATGGCAAGGTATATCCCACTGCGGCAGGTCTTTTGATGTTTGGTTATGAGTCTGAAATACTGTATGAATATCCGCTTTATTTTCTTGATTATCAAGAACATTTTGACGAAACAACAAGATGGTCGGATAGGGTGGTGTCAAGTTCGGGCGAATGGAGCGGCAATATTTTCGACTTCTTTTTCAAAGTATTCAACAAACTCACCGAAGATGTCAAGCGACCGTTTGTATTGGATGGTATTACAAGGGTTGACGATACACCCGTTCACAAGGCAATCCGAGAAATTCTTTTAAACACTCTTACTAATGCCGACTATTATGGACGTTGTGGAGTTGTAATCAAAAAATATAAAGACCATTTTACATTTGTGAATCCAGGAACATTTCGCATCAGTATAAAAGAGGCGATAGATGGCGGAATGTCAGATCCTCGCAACGCTATAATTCTCAAAATGTTTTCGATGATAGACATTGGAGAACGTGCAGGCAGTGGAATTCCGGGTGTGTTTTCGGTATGGCACAAAACTTTTGGTGCATCTCCCGAATATTCGCAGCGTACATCTCCCGACCGAATTACCACAACGTTATTTACTACACAGAAAACCACATTTACTACACAGAAAACTACACAGGAAACTGACAATACTGTGGAGAAAAACGGTGCTAAGGTGATAGAAAATACATCTGAGGTGATAGAAAACGTGATAGAAAACACGGATACTGTGGAGAAAAACGATGCTAAGGTGATAGAAAACGCATCTAAGGTGATAGAAAACGTGATAGAAAACACATCTGACGTGATAGAAAATGCTGTTTCGCTATCCAAAAACCAAGAGGCTATTCTTAGAATAATTAAAGGCAATCCATCAATTTCGAAGGCTAAATTAGCATTAGAAGTTGGTATTAGTGAAAACTCAATATCTCGCAACATTGAGGCAATGCGAGGTAAATATCTCCGTCGTGTCGGTCCCGATAAGGGTGGGCATTGGGAAGTCATTTCCAAAAATTTTGATTAACTTTGCACTGCATTTATGATTGATTTGTAATAATTACTGTTTGAACAATTAAAATATCCTAAATTATGAAGAGAATAATTTTTTTGATGATTGCTGCCGTGATTTTGGCGGCGTGTCAGAAGGGCGAGAGCCTTTCTGCGGGATTTGTAAAGGTTGACAACGGACATTTCGTAAGGGACGGCAAGCCTTACTACTATGTCGGCACCAATTTTTGGTACGGCGCGATACTTGGCTCTGAGGGTCAGGGCGGCGACCGCAAGAGACTTGCCCGCGAGTTGGACGAGATGAAGCGCATCGGCATCGACAACCTGCGCATCCTCGTAGGCTCCGACGGCGAGAGAGGTTACAAGACCAAGGTGGAGCCCACGTTACAAATCGCCCCCGGCGTGTACAACGACACGATTTTGGCGGGATTGGACTACCTCTTGATGGAGATGGGCAAGCGCGAAATGGTGGCGGTGTTGTACCTCAACAACTCTTGGGAGTGGAGCGGCGGCTACGGTTTCTATTTGGAACACGCCGGCGAGGGCAAGCAGCCGCGCCCCGACGATGTTGGCTATCCCGCATTTATGGAGGCGATGTCCAAGTACGCCACCAACGAGAAGGCGCATCAGTTGTTTTATGATTATGTGAGGTTCATCATAGGCCGTACCAACCGCTACACCGGTTTGAAATATACCGACGACCCCGCCATAATGTCGTGGCAGATTGGCAATGAGCCACGTGCGTTCTCCAAAAAAGCGTTGCCCGCTTTTGAAAAATGGCTTGCTGAGGCGTCGTCGCTCATCCGTTCTTTGGACGGCAACCATTTGATATCTGTTGGCAGCGAAGGCTCTTGGGGCTGTGAGAACGATTTGGGCAGTTGGGCGCGCATCTGTGCCGACCGCAACATCGACTACTGCAACATCCATCTGTGGCCCTACAATTGGGGTTGGGCAAAGCCAGATTCACTCATAGAGCATTTGCCGAGGGCTTGCAACAACACCAAGGAATACATCAATCAGCATTTGTCTGTATGCGACACCATCAACAAACCCCTTGTAATGGAGGAGTTTGGCTATCCTCGCGACGGCTTCAAGTTTAGTCTCGGCACGCCTACCAACGGTCGCGACGGCTATTATAAGTATGTATTTTCGCTTGTTGCCGACAATGCCGAGTCGGGCGGCAAGTTTGCGGGCTGCAATTTTTGGGGTTGGGGCGGATATGCCAAGCCGTTGCACGAGCAGTGGCAGGTGGGCGACCCTTACACCAACGATCCCGCTCAGGAGGCACAGGGATTGAATTCTGTTTTTGTATCCGACACCACCACGCTCAGTGTCGTAAAGGCGCAGGTGGAGCGTATGAGCAAGGTGCGGTGAGAGCAAAATTTTTTTTGCCAATCTCGATTTTTCGTTTTAAATTTGCGGTAATTAAAAACATTTAATCGCGACACAATTATGTTTACATTAATAGATTTGCCATATTCCAACGACGATTTGCAGCCGGTGATTTCGGCGCAGACGTTGGAGTTTCATCGTGGAAAACATCTCCAAACCTACGTCAATAATCTCAACAACCTTGTGAAAGACAGCGAGTTTGAGAAGATGACGTTGGAAGAAATTGTCAAGAAATCTTCCGGCGCGGTGTTCAACAATGCCGGTCAAATCCTCAATCACAATCTGTATTTCTTGCAGTTCCAGAAGCCTGTGGACGGCAACGCACCTACCGGCAAAATCCTTGACCTCATCAACCGCGATTTCGGTAGTTTTGAGGCGTTCAAGGACGAATTTTCCAAGAAAAGCGCGGGTCTTTTTGGTTCGGGTTGGGTGTGGCTGTCGAAGAATTCTGACGGCAAACTCGAAATTTCGCAGGAGGCCAACGCACAGAATCCCTTGACTCGTGGCAATGCTCCGTTGCTTACCATCGACGTTTGGGAACACGCCTATTATCTTGACTATCAGAACCGTCGCGCCGAATACATCGAAAAATTTTGGTCGATAATCAATTGGAACGAAATCAACAACAGGTTGTAGGAACGGAACAGGAACAACGGGTGGGGCAGAGCCCCATCCAAAAGTTGTGGAACGCCAACTATTGCAAGGTGATGTCGGCAAATTTGATGCTGTATTTCTCCTTCTATTTGTTGACGCCGCTATTGCCGCTGTACCTGAGCGAGGAGTTTGGGGCTACGAAGGATATGATTGGGCTTGTGCTGATGGGATACACCATCACAGCCACTTTGACGCGCCCGTTGAGCGGTTTCCTTGTGGATTCGTATCCGAGGAAAAAAGTTTTGCTGTGGTGTTTCTTCCTTTTTTTCATATTCTTCGGCGGATATTTGGCGGCGGGGACGCTGTTGATGTTTGCCATAATCAGGACGCTGCACGGTGCGCCTTTCGGGGCGTTGACTGTTGCCAATTCCACTGTTGCTATCGATGTGTTGGCTCCTTCGCGCCGCACGGAAGGTATTGGATTGTACGGACTTAGCAACAATATCGCTATGGCTGTGGCTCCGTCGGTGGGTCTGTTTGTGTATAATCAGACCAACAATTTTACGCTTTTGTTTTGGATTGCATTTGCGATTGCGCTGGTTGGTCTCATTATAGACAGCACCGTAACGCTTCGCGATCGCGAATTGGTAAAAAACAAACAAAAACTTTCCCTCGACCGTTTCTTCCTCGTGCGCGGGTGGCTGTTGGCGGTCAATATGTTGTTTTTCGGGTTTTGTTTCGGCGTGTTGAGCAATTATCTTGCTATATACGGACGCGACGAACTTGGCATCACCGGTGGCACGGGAATGTATTTTATGGTGTTGTCGGTAGGGCTTGTGGCGTCGCGGTTGCAGGGCAGGAAGGCTTTGCGCGAAGGCAAACTTTCCAAAAACGCTTTGGAGGGCATCATCTTGTCCACGATAGGTTATACGGTGTTTGTAGCCGTCAAAAATGAATATGGATATTATCTTTCGGCGTTGTTGATAGGACTTGGCAACGGTCATCTGTGGCCCGCCTTTCAAAATATGATGGTTCAGATGGCGACGAGCAATCAGCGCGGCACCGCCAATAGTTCCATTTTTGTGTCTTGGGACGCGGGGCTTGGTGTCGGCGTGCTTGTTGGCGGCGTCATTGCCGAACTCGTAAGTTATCGTGCGGCGTTTTGGACGGTTTCGGCGGCGCACGTCATTGGCTTGGCGTTGTACGTGTGGAAGACAAGGGGATTTTTCGAGAAAGGACGGATATGCAATGGCTGATTTATTCTTCCCCTTCAATTACTTCCATTTCCACCTCGTGCTTTGCTGTTTCCTTGTTGTAATTGATGCCGCATAGCACGATGCGTTTGGAAAAACCTTGGAGGCTTTTGGGGTAGTTTTTGCGCTTGATTTGAGATATGGCGGTGTCGGCGGTCTTGTCGTATTTTAGTTCGATGACGATTGCGGGGCGCGGCGACTTTGGCAGCGGTATGAAAACCATATCGGCAAAACCTTTGCCCGTGGGCAGTTCGTGGAAAATCTTGTAAAACGGTTTGGCGGCATAATAAGCCAACGTGATGGCACAGCGCATAGAGTTTTCGTCGTTGAATTCCAAAATGGACGACGCTTCAAAATGGTAATCGTCGAAGGCGCGTGCCACCTGTTCTTTGCGTAGGTTGATGGTATCTTCCAAAAGTTGGAGCGACTGCCCCACAGCCTTTGACATTTCTTTCCAACCCGCCGCCCTCACAGCGTTTTTGAACTCCGCACCAACTTCTGTGTTTGGAATCCTTACTGTTTGAGTTGCTGGATTATATGACAAATAACCAAGGTGTGTCAATAGGGTAAAAACATCGTCGCTCGTTTCGATATTCTTCATATCGTTGCGGAAACTTGCTGGTTCTATTACAACTTCCTCGCCGTTCATCATCCTGATGATTTTGGTGCGCACTTGGTCGGCGTCGATGTTGATGTATCTTTCTATCGCCATAAAAGATGCCGTCTTGGACCAAAAACTGTTGTAATTGCGTCTAAGAATCGACTGCATCACCGAATAAGGATTGAACATCGACCTTTCTTCGCCGATGATGTAGCCGTCGTAGGCGTGTTTCATCAGGTCGAAGTCCATATTGTGTTTTTCGCAGAGGATTTTGACCTCGTCTTCCGTAAAACCATAATACTTCGCTGTATTGGCTGGGTCTATAATGCTGTATTCCACAAAATTGTTCAACGCCGATTGCGTCTTAATTTTGATAATTGGCAATATGCCCGTCATATACACAAGCAAAAATACTTTTTTGGCATTGGTTGCCTTGAACATCGAACGCAGGAAGTCCACATATTCGTCCTGAATTTCCTGTGTAACGTCCCTTACAAGCATATCCCATTCGTCGATAATCAGGATAAAACGGTCGCCAGTCTTTTGGTTGATTTCTGCAAGGGCTTTTACAAGCGATTCTTTTTCTTCCAATTCATTATACGCATCCTTCAAGTCGGCGATTATGCTTTTTTGCGCCTCTTTCAGTTTGTCTTTGTCGGGAATATTGGCAAAGGTGTTCCAATCGATGAAGATTGTAGGATATTTGTTGAGATGTTTTCCGTAATCAGGCGATTTGGTAATTTCCAAACCCTCAAACAATTTACTTGAGTCAGATTTTCTGTCGTAATATGCATAAGCCATCTCTGCCGCCATCGACTTGCCAAAACGTCGTGGGCGGGATATGCACATAAACTTATTTTCAGAGTCCATATTTCTGTTAAGAATATTCAACAATCCCGATTTGTCAACAAAATTGCTGTTGATGGCGCATCTGAAACCATAGTTTTCCCTGTCGATAAACTGTCCCATAGTAATCTCGATTTGTTTCTGCAAATGTAGTTTTTTATTTTTGATATGCAAAATAAACAAATAAAAAAAACACGAAAAACAATGGATATGTCTTTCGTGTTTTTTGACAGTTGAAATTCAAAAAGGTTTATGCAATCACCATACAAACGATGCCCATAATGAAACAGTAGATTGCGAAGTAAATGAGTTTGGCTTTCTTGACCATCTGAATCATCCATTTGCAGGCGAAGCATCCGCTCACGAATGCCGCGATGAAGCCCACAACAAGTGCCGTTGTAGGTATGCTAACGAGGTCGGCGGCGTGTTCTGCCAAATATTCTTGACTCGGGGCTATTATGTGTCTCAATTCCAACAACGCCTCGCCCAAAATCGGCGGTATCACCATCAGGAACGAGAATTGCGCCAGGCTTTCCTTTTTGTTGCCCAACAAGAGACCCGTTGCAATCGTAGAGCCAGAGCGCGAGAGGCCGGGCAACACTGCAATCGCCTGTGCAATGCCTATTATAAAGGCGTGGAGCGGCGAGATGGTTTCCTTGGGTTGCGGCTTGTAAAAATGCGTCATTGCGAGGAGCGCGGCTGTTACGAGAAGGCAACAGCCCACAACTACGAGGCTGCCTTCAAATATTGCCTCTACATAATCCTTGAAACACAGTCCAATGATGCCCACGGGTATCATTGAGATTATAATCAGGATTACATAACGCTGATGCACATTGAGCCTCTGCCAAAGCGAAACGCCTTCTTCCTTGGGTGCGAGCGGCTTGAAGAATCCTTTGATTATCTCCAAAATCTCTTTGCGGAGGATGACGAGGGTTGCCAATACTGTTGCCACGTGTACGGTAACGTCAAAAGTCAGTCCGCCCTCGTTGATGTTCATAAAGTGCTGACCTATTTGGAGATGTCCCGACGAACTCACCGGCAAAAACTCCGTCAAGCCCTGCACCAAGCCGAGTATTAATGCTTCTATTTCCGACATAATGCTTACAATGCTACGTTAGCGCGGATTTTGGCGGCGATGTCTTCCATCTCCTCTTTCGGGAGAGTCATCTTGTGTTCAAACGACATATCGCCAACATTGTTGAGGGGCGCGAGGTGGATGTGTGCGTGGGGTACTTCGATGCCCACAACAGCCACGCCGACCTTCTTGCAGGGGATTACCTTCTCGATGGCGAGGGCAACCTTCTTTGCAAACGCCATAAAGCGACCGAGTTTTGCGTCGTCGATGGCAAAAATGTAGTCAACTTCCTCCTTGGGCACTACGAGAGTGTGTCCCTTTGCGATGGGATTGATGTCCAAGAACGCAAAAAACTCGTCGTTCTCGGCTATTTTGTAGCACGGTATTTCACCGGCGATGATTCTTGAAAATATTGTCATGATACTTTACTCTTTAAATTCCAATTTCGAGGATTTTGAATTCGAGTTGTCCGGCGGGAACGGTGATTTGAGCCACGTCGCCCACTTTCTTGCCGAGAAGTCCTTTGGCGATTGGGGTCTCGATGGAGATTTTGCCCTCCTTGAGGTTTGCCTCGCTGCCGGCAACGATTGTGTAGGTTACTTCCTTCTTCATCTTTGTATTGAGGAGCTTTACCTTGCTGAGAATCTGCACCTTGTCGGATTGGATTTGGCTCTTGTCGAGTACGCGGGAGTTTTTGATGGTCTCCTGCAACTTGGCGATTTTGAGCTCCAACATTCCTTGAGCTTCCTTAGCCGCGTCGTATTCTGCGTTTTCCGAGAGGTCGCCTTTTTCGCGCGCCTCGGCGATTTGACGAGATATGTTGGGCCTCTCGATAGCGATGAGGCGGTTGAGTTCGTCGTTGAGTTTTTTCATTCCCTCTTCTGTGAGGTATGTTACGTTTGCCATTGTTTATTGTGTTTGGTTAATAATTCTTTTTTTGAGAGAATAAAAAAATATTGAGAACCCAAGTCGCAAAACTTGGATTCTCAAAAACGCTATGCTCTCAAAATTTCGGTGCAAAGATAATACTATTTTTGCTGATGCGCAAATTTTTTTGCGAAATTTTTGTAATTTTGCCGCCGTAAACACGAAGCACCGCCTTGCGGCGGAGTCTTTTATAAACGAAAATTAAAACGAATTTTAGTGAATTAAAACGAATTTTTTTATTTTGATTCGTTTTAATTCGTTATAATTCGTTTTAATTCGTGTTTAAAAATACAGTACGCCGTCAGGCGTTAATTAACAGATATTTATGTTGTTATGGAACTTTGTATGATAGTGGCTGTTGACGAGCGCAACGGCATCGGCAGGGACAATAATCTCCTTTGCCATCTTTCCGGCGATATGAAGAATTTTAAGTCGCTTACATCCGGCTGCCCCGTCATTATGGGCAGAAAAACTTACGAATCGCTGCCCAATGGTGCGTTGCCTAAGCGTGTAAACATCGTCCTAAGCCGCGACGAGAATTATATCCTTGACGATGCCATCACGTGCGAGACCGTGGAGGAGGTTTTGGGATTGCGTGTTGTCAAAAACAGCCAGCGTGTATTCGTCATTGGCGGCGAGAGTATTTATAAGGCGTTTTTTGAACACGCCGACAAACTTTATGTTACCTGCATACGCCATCATTTTGAGGATGCCGACACTTTTTTCCCCGAAATCAATATCGATCATTGGCGCATCAACTCTGTTTCTGACGAGTTTAAGGCCGACGAGAAAAACGACTACCCCTATTTCTTCGCGGTCTATGAGCGGATACGGGGCAATGTGCATTATGTCGAGGACGAGTTTAATGAGATATAGTTGACGACTTGCCGCTGACTTGCCGCGATTAAAATAAAAATTCCGTTCATACCGCGCCAAAACTCCAAAACTTTGCAGCTTTTGCGTGATATGAACGGAAAACAATTTACACTAATCTGTTGCTCTTTGTGTCGGGGAATATTACCTTCGGCACAAAACTCTTTGCCTCCTCGAAGTCCATCGACGCATACGACATTATGATTACGATGTCGCCTACCGACACCTTGCGGGCGGCGGGTCCGTTGAGGCAGATGCAGCCCGAATTGCGTTCGCCCTTGATGGCATAAGTGTCAAGACGTTCGCCGTTGTTGATGTCCACGACCTGCACCTTCTCGTTAGGGATGATGTTGGCGGCTTCCATCAGAGCCTCGTCGATGGTGATAGAGCCGATGTAATTGAGGTTGGCCTCTGTTACCGTTACACGGTGGATTTTTGATTT
The DNA here is from genome assembly GCA_002393195.1 of Bacteroidales bacterium UBA3824. GTDB lineage: Bacteria > Bacteroidota > Bacteroidia > Bacteroidales > UBA3824 > UBA3824. The sequence continues at coordinate 20,946 of DGIK01000091.1, forward strand.
AAGTATCTCTATGTTCATCTCTTAAAGTAGGATGTTGTCTATAAGGCGTACCTTGCCGTCATATACCGTGATGCAGATAACGGCGTTTTCGGGCTTTTCTGACGCGATGGGTTGCAATGTGTCGCGGTCGGCAATCTCTACGTATTCGAGGCAGAGATTGGCATCCGTGGCGATTGATTTCTTGATGTAGTCGATGATTTGCGCCTGTGTGGAGCCGTTGTCGCTCATCTCCTTGGCTTTAAACAATGTCTTGGAAATCAACAACGCCGACACTCTCTGTTCGGGCGTGAGGAGTTGGTTGCGGCTCGATAATGCAAGACCGTCAGCCTCCCTCTTGATGGGACAAGAAACAATTTTGCCCTTGAAATCGCGCATGTATTTGCGCACCATTGCGCGGATTACCGCTATCTGTTGGAAGTCTTTTTGACCGAAGTAGGCATTGTCGGGCTCTACAATCGAGAGCAACTTGCTTACAATCTGGCATACGCCGTTGAAATGTCCCGGACGATATTTGCCTTCCATTACTTCTGCCACTGCGCCGAGTTCAAACTGTCGGTTGTCTTCTTCGGGGTACATCTCCGATTCTGACGGCGCAAAGAGGATGTCTGCCTCGTTGTATTCCAGCAACTTGATGTCTGCCTGCAAATCGCGCGGGTATTTAGCCAAGTCGTCGGGGTTGTTGAATTGTGTCGGGTTTACAAAGACGCTTACGACTGTTACGTCGTTGTCCCTGTTGCTTGCCTCCACGAGAGAGGCGTGTCCGTCGTGTAGCGCACCCATCGTCGCCACAAAACCTATCTTCTTGCCTTGCTTGCGGAGGGCAGAGAGCCGCTTCCGCAGAGGCTTTATTTCGTAAAATATTTCCATAAGCAATATGTTTAATTGATAATTTATAGTTGACAGTTGACACTCCTTCCGGCGGCAACTATGTCAATTATCAATTGTTAATTGTTATTTTTCAATTATGAATTATGAATTATGCATTATGCATTTCTGTTGCCATTTCCACGCATTGAGCAATGTCTCTTTGAGGGGGACGACGGCTTTCCAACCGAGTTCTTGGTTGGCGTAGGTGGTGTCTGCCCATACTTTTTCGATGTCGCCTGCGCGGCGGCCGACGATTTTGTAATTGAGTTTTACGCCGGTGGCTTCCTCAAAGGTTTTTATCAATTGCAATACCGAGAGACCGTTGCCTGTGCCGATGTTGAAAAACTCCAATCCCGCCTTCTGTTTGCCTTGTTCCATGCGGTTGATGGCGGCGATGTGGGCGTTTGCGAGGTCTATGATGTCGATGTAGTCGCGGATAGCCGTGCCGTCGGGGGTGTTGTAGTCGTCGCCAAACACGCTAAGACATTCCCTGATGCCGGCTGCGGTCTGCGTGATGTATGGAATCAGGTTGGCAGGTACGCCGAGCGGCAATTCGCCAATCAACGACGACGGATGCGCGCCAATCGGGTTGAAATACCTCAGCGCGATGCAGTGTATTTCGGGGTTCACCTTCACAAAATCGCGGATTATTTCTTCGTTGATTTGCTTGGTGTTGCCGTATGGCGAGAGGGCGGGCTGTATCGGCGATTGTTCCGTGACGGGCAATTTCTCCGGCTGTCCATACACCGTGCACGACGACGAGAATACGAGGTTCTTTATCTTGAACTCCTTCATCGCGTCGAGGATATTGATGACGCCGTTTAGGTTGTTGCGGTAATATTTGAGCGGCTGTTGCACCGACTCGCCAACCGCCTTGCTTGCGGCAAAGTGTATCACCGATTCGATGCCGTCGTGCTGCCTCAGAAAATCAAACAACTGTCTCTTGTCGGCTACGTCCACCTTGCCAAAATGCGGTTTTACGCCCGTTATCTTGGCGATGTTGTCCACTACGTCGGCAGACGAGTTGCTCAGGTCGTCAACGATGTACACCTCGTAGCCCTTTTGCTGCAATTCTACGGTGGTGTGGCTTCCAATGAAGCCTGTGCCGCCTGTTACCAGTATTTTTTTCATAGCTATAATGTATGTTTGTCTGTTTTTGCTTGCAATTAACGCCCCAAAGATACTAAAAACATTCCAAATCTTCGCTCATTACAACAAAAAAAACTCCTTTTTGCTGCAAATATCAACAAATATTGACATCTTGCCAAAATATATTGCAAAACTTTTTGTTGGCTGAAAATATATTTTGTATATTTGCGGCATCAACGTAATGACCAAAAACCGATAAAAACATTATACAATGATAAGTATATCATCCATATTTAAAGATGTGTTGCTCAAAGAGGACAACATCACCGTGCCGGGGCTCGGCACGCTGGAAGCCACATATCAGCCGGCGCAGTTGGACGAGAAGACGGGTGTCATCTACCCGCCCACAAAACTCGTAAAACTCAATCCCGACAAGACCGACGACGCCAACGATACGTTGTTGAAGTATGTCGTTGACGCTTACAAAGTGTCCAACGTGGATGCCAAGGCAGCCATCGACCGTTTTGTGAAGGACGTAAAGGAAAAGGTGGAGAGCAAGTCTATCGTTACCCTCGAAGATGTTGGAACTCTGCAACTTGGCGAGGGCGGCGCGATTGTATTGAAGGCCATGCCGTCCAAGCTTTCCATCGACAATTATGGTATGGACACCGTGGAAGTGGAGCCTGTGCAGGCTTCCGAAAGAGTTGCAGCACCTGTGGTAGCCGCAGCGACAAGCCGTGGCAAGGTAGTAAAGGGCGATGCTCCACGCGCCGCCGCAGCCACTACCAAGGTATCCACTACTAAGGTAACAACTACCAAGACCACAACCACCAAGACCGAGAAGGAGAAGAAGGAAAACAAGAAATTCCCGTGGTGGCTTGTATTCTTGCTCGCTTTTGTGGCTGTATTGACGGTACTGTTCTTTATATATAAGGATACGGTGATGGGATGGTTTGGCAAAGACAAGCCCGTTGCCGACACCAAGACCGAACAGCCTGCAACCGACCAGACTAAGCCCGGCAATTCCAATGCAAACGACGGCAAGACCACCAACCTCGACAATCCCGCCGACAAGGAGCGTCCCACAATCGATTCCGACCTCGAAATCCTGGCTCAGGCTGGTTTTAGCAATGTTTCGCCGCAAAACCTCGGCTCCAAGTACAAGAAATATTATTTGATAGGAGGTTCGTACCGCGACCCGCAGCGTGCCAACGAGCGCAAACGTGCCATCGGCGGCAAGGATATACTCAATGTAGATGGCTCCGACCTCTATCGTGTGGTAATTGCCGGTAGCGACAGCGCAAAGGAGATTGTTGACGAATACAACAAGGCTCTCAAACGCGGCGTGAAGCCTGCGGACATTTGGCTGTTGAAAAATTCTAAGTAACACGGAACTTTTTCAAAATTAGTTAGTTGCACGGTGCTATACAAATATTTTTTGTAGTGCACCGTGTTTTTTTGTTTATAATTCCATAAATTCTTCTTACCTTTGCGAGGTATTATATTAGTATAAAAGTCAGCAAATTTAATGTCGAAAGTAACAATCATAGGTGGCGGAGTTTCAGGACTTGCGGCCGGCATTTACGCGCAGATGAGCGGATTGGAGAGCGAGATATTCGAGGGACATTCCGTCATAGGCGGTCAGTGCACGTCGTGGAAGCGCAAGGGTTTCCATATCGACAATTGTGTCCACTGGATGACAGGCACATCGTCCAAAAAAGAGATTTACCAAGTATGGAAGGACGTAGGAGTCATCGGCGAAGGCTGCAAGATGATTGAGCACGAGTATTTTATGCAAGTGGATTTCGACGGCGTAAAGGGGCACGCCTGGCGCGACCTCAACAAAATGGAGGCGGAATTGCTCTCCATAGCCCCTGATGACAAAGAATTGATACACAGTCTGATAAAAGCCATCCGCAATTTTCAATGTATAGAACTTCCCGCATTGAAGCCCAAGGAACAGATGGGATTCTTCGACAATATGAAACTCCTTTGGAAGATGCGCAAAGCCATTCCCGTGGCTGTCAAGTACGGCAAGATGACCATCGGCGACTTGGCTCAACAATTCAAGAGCCCGGTCATCCGTCAGATGATTCATAATTACGTGCCTGAAACATATTTTGCGATTTCGACGTTATATATGTATGCCAACTTTGCGGCGGGTAACGCGGATTTGCCTCTTGGCGGCTCCGACAGCATCACGCTCAAAATGCGCGACCGTTATCTTCAACTCGGCGGCAAGATTTCAACCAAGAAAAAGGCGGTCTCCATCGACGTAGAGGGGACGCGCTGCACTAAGGTAAATTTTGAAGACGGCACGTCGGTAATGCCCGAAGACCTGATATGCTCCACCGACGTCTCGGTGACGTTCAAGTTGATAGGGGAGAGGTATATCGACGACCACTTCAAGTATTGCTACGACAATCCCGACAAATATCCGTTGTTTAGCAATATGAACGTTTATTTTGCCGTTGACGTGCCTACGGACGAGATTCCGAATATGGAGATTTTCAACTGCGAGCCTTACACCGTGGCGGGGCGCGATGTAAATATCGTCATCGTCAACAACTTCGCCGACCAGCCTGGTTTTGCGCCCGAAGGAAAGGGAATTTTGGAGATTTTGATTGTCCAATACGACCATCAATATGAATATTGGGACAATCTCTACAAAGACCGCGAGGCTTACCGCGCCGAGAAGGAACGCATCGCGCAGGAAGTCTTGAAACGTCTCGAAAAGCATTATCCAAAATTCGCCGGCAAATTCTCTGTATTGGAGACCGTAACGCCCAAATCCTTCAACCGTTACACAGGCGCGTTCAAGGGCGCGTATATGGGTTTCATACAGACCAATTTGGTGAAGAAGGAGGTGCACAGCGGAGTATTGCCAGGCTTGGACAATCTGTTCCTCGCCGGTCAGTGGCTGCAAACCCCCGGCGGACTGCCAAACGCCTTGGTGACAGGACGTTTCGCCGTCCAACGATTGTTAAAACACAAAAATATGCTGCAACAGTTTTGTTGCAAAAAGACAAAATAAAACGAGGATTCCGCCGCCTACGGCGTCGGGTTTTTGTAAACGAAAATTAAAACGAATTGTAACGAATTAAAACGAATTTTTTTATGAGGAATGAATTAAAACAAATTATTTTTTAATGAATTAAAACCTGTAATTCGTTTTAATTCGTTCTAATTCGTTAAAATTCGCGTTTAAAAAGACAAGCCGCGTAAGCGGCGAACAACAATAGATTTTTGTTAATAGTGGAAGAAGAATATTTATCAGAGGTTACTAAGGAGCGGGGCATCGTGTCGAGGATATTTGGCGCGGTGTCGAGATGGTATGTGGGGGTATGTCACGACCTCATATACTACCGTGGCGTATATATGGTGGGGCGCGAAAACATTCCGCCAAAGGGTACGCCTATGATTATCGTCTCCAACCATCAAAACACCCTCAACGACGCTCTTGCCGTGGAGTTTGGCTTCAAGGACAGGGACGTGTGCATATTCACACGCGCCGATATGTTCAAGAAAGCCCCCATACGTTGGGTTTTGAGGAGTTTCAATCTTCTTCCCGCCTTCCGATTCAATCAGGACGGATTGGACACAGTTGCCTTCAACGAAAAACTTTTCAAAATCGCCGGCAAGGATCTCCTGAAGGGCAGCGCGGTTTTGATATTTCCCGAGGCTGTCAACCAAGACAAGCGTTGGCTCGGCAATTTTTCCGAAGGTTACTTGCGGCTGGCTTTCGACGCTGTGGAGGCAGACGGTTTCAAGACCGACATCAAGATATTGCCGATAGTAAATCATTATTCGGATTATTATGCCTTCCGCGAGGACGTGATGCTCAAAATCGGCGAACCGTTGTCGCTGAAGGATTATTATGAACAATACCAATCCAAGCCGCGCACAGCCCGCCGCACCATCAACGCCGAAATCCGTGGACGTATCGAGAATATGATGCTCAATATCACCGACCTCGATAATTATGACGCCATCGACTACCTGAGGCTCACTTACGGAAGGCGTTATTGCCGAGCGTGCGGCGGCGACCCCGACCGTCTGCCCGACCGCCTCGAAAGCGACAAGGCTCTCTTCGCCGACCTTGAGGAGGTGAAGGACAGCCATGCCGACGACCTCCGCGAGATATACGACGGCGCATTGCAATTGAAGGAGGCTTGCACGCGCTGCAAGGTGGAGGACAAGAATTTTGACGAGAAAAAGCCGTCAACGATAAAGTTCATTATGCAACTTTTGGGGCTTCTTGTCGCACTTCCGCTGTTTATTTTTTCGTTAATTCCAAATTTTTTGTTATTTTTGGCGCCGATGCCATTCACCCGCAAGTTGAGGGCAGGCAATAGTCATAAGGCGATGTTTGTGGGCGGCGTCAAGTTTGCCATCAACACGCTTTTTGTGGGACCGTTGGTATATACGTTGCAATTGATATTCGACGTGTGGATGTTTGGGTGGCTGATTGCGATTGCGCACTTGGTGTTGCTGCCGTTTTTTGGCATCGGGGCGTGGCAGTATCGGCGCGGATTCATTACGATGAAGCGTCAATGGAGATTCCGCCGCGAGCGCAACAAGGGTCTCGCCGGTATGGAAGACCTCAGAAACAGAATATTTGACAAATTGGATAACATTTTAAGCAAGAATAAATGGAAAAAAGAGTTGTAATAACAGGTATGGGCATATACTCGTGCCTTGGCAAAAACCTTGACGAAGTAAGGGATTCGCTATATAACGGTGTGTCGGGCATCATCCTCGACCAAGAAAGGAAGGAGATGGGATTCCGCTCCGGCTTGACTTCCCATTTGGATTCGCCCGACTTGAAGGCGCAACTTTCCCGTGCGCAGCGCGTCTTTATGCCCGAACAGGCTAAGTACGCCTACGTGGCTACCGTGGAGGCCCTCCGCAATGCCAAAATCGATCAGGATTACCTCGATAAAAACGATGTAGGTCTTCTCTATGGCAACGATTCGAGCGCGGAACCCGTATATAAGTCTGTTGAGACTATGCTCCGCAAGAAAAACACCACTCTCATCGGTTCGGGCGGCATTTTCCAATCGATGAACTCGACCGTTACTATGAACCTCGGCTGCATTTTCCACCTTCGCGGCATCAATCTCACCGTGTCGGGCGCGTGTGCGTCGGGCAGCCACGCCATTGGTCTCGGCGCGTTGCTCATTCGCAACGGATTGCAGGATATGGTGGTTTGTGGTGGTGCTCAGGAGGTAAATCCATACGCCGTGGGCAGTTTTGACGGCATCAGCGCATTCTCCACACGTGAGGACGCACCCACCAAGGCTTCACGTCCGTTTGACCGCGACAGGGACGGTCTCGTGCCGGGCGGCGGCGCAGCCACTGTTATCATCGAGGATTACGACCACGCCGTCAAGCGCGGCGCGCCCATCATTGCGGAAGTATTGTCGTGGGGATTTTCGTCCAATGGCGACCATATCTCGTCGCCCAACGTGGCTGGCCCCGCCAAATCTCTCGAAAACGCCATCAAGGCTGCCAACATTCCGCTCTCTGAGATTGGTTATGTGAACGCACACGCCACTTCCACCCACATCGGCGATACCAACGAGGCCAAGGCTATCGACCAAATTTTTGGAAGCCACAAGCCCTACGTTACCTCCACAAAGTCCCAGACCGGCCACGAAATGTGGATGGCAGGCGCGAGCGAGGTCATCTATTCGATGTTGATGATGAAGAACGATTTTGTGGCTGCCAACCTCAATTTCGAGAACCCCGACGAGGATTCCGCCAAACTCAACATCCCCGGCGCACGTGTCTCTACACACTTCGACACCTTCCTCTCCAACTCCTTCGGCTTCGGCGGCACCAATTCTACGCTGATTGTAAGGAACTTGTAATTCGATAATGGAGCGCGGGCGGCTCGCCCGCCAATAAATAAAAGAACCGAGTTGGCGACAACAGTTTTTTGTTGACGCCAACTCGGTTTTTTATTGAAATTCCGCAATGCTACTGCGGATTTTCATTGAAAATCTGCAATTCCACTGCGGATTTTCAAGGTTTTTACGACCAAAACATCACTTTTTTGCCCACTTTTGACAACTTATCCAAATTATTATTTGTCAAATTAACAGTTGTTAAGGAATAACGACGGGTCTTTCGTCCATACGTCGAAAATAAATTTTTGTTTTTTCTAAATTGTTATTACTTTTGCAGCCTGAAAAAATTAATCAAAACAAAAAATGTCACATTTCAATAAATTTATGTTGGCGTTGACGCTTGGTTGTTGGGCGATTGGAGCGTCTGCGCAGCAAAAATACACCATCAGCGGCTACATCACCGACTCTAAATCGTCGGAAACGGTAATCGGCGCCACGGTGTACGACCAAGAAACGCGGCACGGCGCAACCTCCAATGCTTTCGGTTTTTATTCATTGACACTCGGCGAAGGCAAACACAACATTCAATATTCATACGTGGGATACGCCGCACAAAATGTTGCGTTGACGCTTGCAAAAGACACCGTAATCAATATCAAACTATCTGAAAACACTGAACTTGGAGAAGTCGTCATATCCGCGCAAAGGGAGGAGACTGGCATTTCGTCAACGGGCATGGGCAGCATGGATATTCCTGTGAGGGTCATCGAGCATACACCGAGCATTTTGGGCGAGACCGATGTCGTGAAGACCGTGCAATTTGCGCCGGGTGTTCAACAGGGCGTTGGCGGCTCGGCGGCGATATTTGTGCGCGGTGGTGGCGGCGACGAAAATTTGATACTCTTAGACGGCAGCCCAGTCTATAAAATTGACCATTGTTTTGGATTTTTCTCGGTTTTCACGCCCGAGGCGGTCAAGAAGGTAAGTTTTTACAAATCGTCGTTTCCTGCACGATACAATGGCAGGGCATCGTCGGTAGTGGACGTAAGAACCAAGGACGGCGATATGCAAAAATTTCACGGCAGTTTTTCTGTGGGTTTGCTCACATCACGGTTCACTTTTGAAGGGCCGATTAAGAAAGATAAAACTTCGTTTATGCTCTCAGGCAGAACCACTTACCTGAATTTTTTGGCGGCTCCGGTGATGAAGGCTTTTATGGACGGCACGATGTTTTCGTATTGGTTTTATGATGTCAATGCCAAAATCAACCACAAGTTTTCTGACAAAGACCGCTTGTTTGTAAGTTTTTACAATGGCATCGACCGTTTTTCGCTCAAAGACAAAGATACTCGTACAGAAGAACATCCGATTTTGGGCGAAGAAGAAGGGATGGGCATAGTCGGTTATGAGAAAGAAACATTTTCTACTGATGACAAATACGTCCTCAATTGGGGCAACACTCTCGCCACGTTGCGGTGGAACCACGTCTTTACGTCCAAATTGTTTGCCAACGTCACTACTGCCGTCAATAGGTTTGGAATGAAGATTGGCGGCGAGCAAACTTACAAGCACACAGATTTTTACGATTTTCATAGTTCGTACAGCAAGTCAAAAATTCAGGACGTGTCTGCCGCCGCCGACTTCGATTTTATGCCTGACGCAAGACACAATATAAAGTTTGGTGTCAACTATACGCACCATAATTTTTGTCCTGAAAGCACAGTTGCCAAATACAAGACCAAAAGCAACGATTATAACCGCGACACCATCACCAAATCGCCACGCGGCAGGGATTATGATGCCGACGAAATTGCCATTTATGCCGAAGACGATTGGAAAATTTATGACTGTCTGCATGTAACACCGGCGTTGGTGTATTCTTTGTTTAGTGTTGATGGCAAGACCTATGGCAACTTTCTGCCAAGAGTTTCGTTGAAATATTTGCCAATCAAATGGTTGATTTTCAAGGCGTCATATACGCGAATGAGCCAATGTGTGCATCTTCTTACATCGTCGGTACTGTCGATGCCGACTGATATTTGGGTGCCTGTCACCAAAAATATCAAACCCGAAATTTCGCAACAATGGAGCCTTGGCGCGTATTGCACGCGGTTGCCGGGTTGGGAATTTTCGGTGGAGGCATATTACAAACTACTTGACAATGTGATTGAATACAAGGACGGTATGAGTTATATGGGATTCTCGGATTCGTGGCAAAATCTTGTCGCAATGGGGCAAGGCACGTCCAAGGGCATAGAATTGTTGATACAAAAAAACAAGGGCAGAGCGACAGGTTGGATTACATACACATTGAGCAAGGCTGAGCGTAAGTTTTCCAAGGAATCGGGCATCAACGCCGGTCAAAAATTTCTTTTCACCTACGACCGCCCTCATTGCATCAACATTGTCTATAATCAGAAGTTCAACGATAGAATAGATTTTGATGCGACGTGGACGTTCCATTCTGGCTCATTGACCACAATGTCAAATACTTACGAAACTGTCTATTTGCCCAAGGAGGTTGATAGTAGGATAGGCGATTATTATGACAGCAATGGCAATTATCATCATTTTGACGACCCCAGGGAAGGTATGACAGCATATGTGGAACACCGCAACAATTTCCGTATGCCAGCCTCGCACATTCTGAGCGTTGGTGTCAACTTCCATAAAAAGAAAAAACATTGCGAAAGGATTTGGAATTTCTCTGTTTATAATCTCTATTGCGCTCATAATCCGATGTTTGCACAGCGTTGGAGCGACGGTAATATGGGCAACGATTATATCAACGTTACGAGCATCCTGCCCGCTGTGCCGTCGTTTACAGTAACATATAAATTTTAACAAAAAATGAAGACAATACTATACATTTTGTTTGCCACCGCGCTGATGTTTGCCGCCTGTGATAAGGAATATCCGCTCAGTCGCATCGGCAATACGGAAGGCGTCCTGTGTCTCAATGGCTATCTCTACGCCGATTCCACCGACAATACAATAATCCTGACCACCACGGGCGAAAATTATCCCGCTGCGGCAAAAGATGCCAAGATTGATTTTTATGTCAACGGCGCATTGAAGGAGTCGCTTGCCGCCAAGGATACCGAAGATGGCAAAACGTATCACTTGCACACTGTATTCCATCCGGGCGACAAGGTGCGCTTGGAAGCCTCTGTGGGCGGCAAGAGCGTCTGGATGGAAGACGTTGCACCACAGATGCTTGACGACCTTGATGTAGTAATTACGCCGATGCTCGACAAGCCTTTCACCAACAACGACGGCGATAGCGAAACCGGCAATTTCATTTCCATAAACGCCACTTTTTCGGACAATCCCGATATGGACGATTTTTACTCCATTGATGTTGAAATGTATGACAGCGTAGTGTATTATAATGACTATTACTATGATAGAGAACATATATTGGATTCAATACTAATACGGAGCGAGGAATGGGAAGGCCAAATATATAATGAGTACAAATATAAATGTTATAATTTGCTGGGGGACAAAAGCGATTATTATTATAAACGGGACAGCGAATTGATTTTCGGCGACGAGGTGATTCTCCAAGACGACATTTTGAGTACGCCGTCAATAGATTTTTCGTCGGAAAATCCATTTGAACAGGAAGGCTTTTACAAGATGCGAAACCATTTCCACGTATTTTCCGATATGCGGTTCGCTGGCAAAAAATGCGATATGACTGTATTAAGAAAAGGGTTCGTTTCCGACGGCACTTGGCCCTGCCGAGAGGAAGATTTGTCGGATTCCATATATGCATCGGCGTCATTTACTGCCGCCACTGTCGTAATCGACTGCCTTTCTGAAAGTTGCTACCGTTATCTAAAAATGGCAAACGGCGTTGTGATGGGTTATTATCGTGATTATGACGCGCTCATCGACCCCATCAAGATGCCTTCCAACGTCCACGGCGGCAGCGGCACTATTGGTATAATTACCCGCAATAGCAAGCGAATTGTACTATACGATCATTATCGACCAAAGCCGGTGTACGCGCCCGACCGTCGGTGGTGAAAAAAATGCTTTTTTCCACCTTTTGTCTGACAACTCTGCATTTTAAGAAAAAATAATTTGCCGTATTGAAAAAAAAATACGAAATTTGCAGCCGAGAAAATTTTATATTAACATTATTGCATAAAAATGGAAAAAAACGAACTCATAGCAAAGATGAACTCCGTCCTTGCTAACGAATTTGAAGTAGAAGAAAGCACGATTACCCCCGATGCCAACATCAAGGAGACTTTGCAGCTCGACAGCCTCAGCCTCGTTGATATGATTGCCCTCGTTGAGGAAGAGTTCGGCGTGGAGATCAAGGGTCAGAGCGTTGGTCAGGTGAAGACTTTCGCCAACCTCTACGATTTTGTTTACGACAAACTCAACGCTTAACAGCCGGTATCGATGTCAGCAACTGTGATGTATTCAGGCGACGAAATCAAGACCTTCATCCCGCAGCGCGAGCCTATGCTTATGGTGGACAAATTGTACACCTGCGACGAGGCGTCTGTGGAAGCGGGCCTCACAGTGTCCCCCGACAATATTTTCGTATATGACGGGGGGCTTTTTTCTGAGGCTGGGATGATAGAGCACATCGCGCAGTCGGCGGCGTTGTTTGCAGGCTACAACGATTGGATCAACCATCGTCCTATAGTGCTCGGCTACATCGCCGAAATCAAGAAATTTGCCCTCGCTGCCACCGCGCACGTGGGCGACACGCTCGTATCGAGGCTCAATGTGGTGTCGCAGGCGATGAACATTACGCTTATGGACGCCACTACTACAATCAACGGCAATGTGGCTGCCTCGTGCAAGATTAAGATTTTTATGGACAAGAAGAAATAGATGGAGACGCAGGACAATACACAACAGGCTCTGTGCGTCTCCTTCGAGTTTCAAGTGCCGTTCTACGACCTCGACGGCATACAAATGGTTTGGCACGGCAATTATGTCAAATACATGGAGGATGCCCGCGAGAAGTTTGGTGCAAAATACGGGTTTGAATACCTGCACATCTTCAATAGCGGCTACACTGCGCCCGTCGTAGATATGCACATCAAGTACCGCAATTCGGCACGCATCAGCGATACGCTCAGGATGTCAATCACTTACATCCCAACACGCGCTGCCAAGATGGTGTTCCGCTACGAGATAGTACGTCCATCCGACAACGCCATCATCATCGAGGCGGAGACCACGCAACTCTTTGTGTCGCGCTCCGGCGAATTTGAACCCGCCAACCCGGATTTTTACGCAGAGTGGAAGGAACGTTGGAATGTGGGCGGCGCATTGTCAAAGTGAAAATTACATTATAAAAAAATGCTTGTAAAAGATTTTTATACAATAGACGGCAAGGAGACGCAGAATGACGGCACGGTAGTTTACAGTGTGTCGCTCAATGCGGCTCACGACGTTTATAAGGGACATTTTCCCGAGCGTCCGATTACCCCCGGCGTCTGCAACATCCAAATGATCAAGGAACTCGCCGAGGATTCGTGCGGTCGTCCATTGACGTTGACGGCTATAGACCGTTGCCGCCTTACCGCAATGGTAACCCCCGACGGCTCGCCAAAACTCAATATCAAGGTGCATTTGGACGATACCAAACTTTCCGCAACCATTTTCCACGACGAAACCACTTATATGACGCTTTCCGGCACGGTGGCTGACCGTATGAATTGAAAGTTGAAAATTGAAAGTTGAAAATTGAAAGTTGACAATTGAACATTGTCAATTGTCAATTATGAATTATTATGAACCATTACGACGCAGCAATAATAGGGGCGGGCTTGGGCGGTCTGCAATGTGCATACATCCTTGCCAAAAGGGGTATGAAGGTAGTTGTCGTGGAGAAAGGTCAACTCCTCGGCGGCTGCATACAGACTTTTGTGCGTCGTGGTTGCAAGTTTGATACGGGCTTTCATTATGTGGGTGGTCTTGACGACGGACAGCCGCTCAATAGGCTTTTCAAGGAATTTGGATTGATGGATTTGCCGTGGAAGAGGCTCGACGATGATGGTTTCGACGAGGTAATCTATGGCGGCAAGTCGTATATGATACCGTCGGGTTTTGATAATTTCAAGGCGCGGATGAAGGGTAGTTTCCCCGGCTCGGCGGCTGAGATTGATTCTTATACGGATTTTTTGGAAGGCGTTGCGACGGGCATTTTTGGAAGTTTTGACCGTGCGGGCGACGGCAATATGTCGGAAGGCTCGCTCTTTTCGCGTGGCGCATACGATTTTCTTACATCCACAATACACGATACAACGCTGCAAAACGTACTCTCCGGCACGTCGCCAAAGTTGACGCTGCAAAAGGAGACGTTGCCATTATATACATTTGCGCAAATCAACGCATCCTTCATACTCTCGGCGTACAGATTGCGCGGCGGAGGTATGCAAGTTGCCGATAGTTTGGCGGCGAGCATCAGAAAGTTTGGCGGCGAGGTAATCACCAATGCGGAAGTTACCAAATTGTTGGAAAACAATGGTGTTGTTGATACGCTCGAAATCGCCAACCACGAACCCATTACAGCAAAAATAATCATTGCCGACATTCATCCGTCGCAGTTTATCCGCATTGCGGAAGGCACGTCGTTTGTCCGCAATATTTACAAGAGGCGCATCACGGCGTTGCAGAATGGCTTTGGAATGTTTACGGCTAATATTGCGTTGAAGCCCGGCGTGGTCAAGTATCTCAATCGCAATATTTATATCCACAATACCGACGACGTTTGGATGGAAGGCACGCAGACAGCCGCCGAAAATCCACGGTGCTGCCTTATAAGTTTTGGCGTGCCTGAAAGGGTGGGGGACGAGTACGCCACCAATGTTGATTTGCTCACGCCTATGCTTTGGGACGACGTGGCAGAATTTGCGGGCAGTCGCGTGATGCGTCGCCCCGATGCCTACAACGACCTCAAAAAACGCAAGGCGTCGCAACTGATTGACATTGCGTCCAATTACATACCCGGACTTAAAGACGCCATTGAAAACGTCTATACGTCCACTCCGCTCACTTACGCTGACTACACCGGCACGGAACAAGGTTCGGCGTATGGTGTCAACAAGGATTACAACCGCCTTGCATACACGCTCTTGACGCCATTGTCGCCGATACCGAATGTATTTTTCACGGGTCAAAACCTGAGCCTTCACGGCATCCTCGGCGTATCGATGACATCGCTCTTCACCTGCGCGGCGGCATTGAAAGAAAAGCCTGGCTTCGGGTTGTTTGGGGAGTGAACGAGAAACGTATAAACAAACGCCTTGCAGCGTTTGGACTTTTGAACGAAAATTAAAACGAATTAGAACGAATTGAAACGAATTTTTTTGCTGCGAAATAATAAAAATAATTCATTTTAATTTTTTAAAATTCGTTTAAATTTGTGTTTAGAAAAACGACCGCCGTAGGCGGTCAAATATAAAGTTTAACAAATTAATGTTTAAATAGTTATGGAAGACAACAAAGAAAAATCGGAAATAGGTTTTGCGTTTGCAAAAGAGAATTATAAGTTGGTGCTTATAGGTTTGGGCATCATAATATTTGGCTTTATCTTGATGGCGGGCGGCGGCAGCGACGACCCAAACGTCTTCGATGAGTCGATATTCAGTTTTACCCGCATCACCCTCGCGCCGATAGTAGTATTGGCAGGCTTCGGCTTTGAGATTTATGCGATAATGCACAAGCCAAAGAGCGAGGAATAATAGGTGGAGTGCGGACTTCCCAGCCCGCATTTCAAGTGTTTAATACTTCTTCCTGAAAAATCCTTTCACATACTCCCACGCCTTTCCTTTCTCTGGCACGGGGTCGTAGCCGTGTGTGCCGAATGGGTTGCAGCGTATGATTCTGAATGTGGTGAGCAATGTGCCGATGATGATGCCGTGCACCATCACAGCCTGTATGCAATATTGTGAACAGGTGGGCGTGTGGCGGCACGAGTTCGGTAGGATAGGGGAGATGGCTATCCTATAAAAATATACTGGCAATAGGTATGCTTTCCTTATTATCTGCAACACACGCTCCAATTCAATTAACAATTTTCAATTATTTCAATTACTTCAATTACTTCAATTACTTCAATCATTGCTTTATCACATATTCTGCGTATCTGAGGTCTTCTACGGTAGTTATCTTGATGTTTTGGCGGTCGCCGTCGATGAGGTGGATTGGGATGCCGTGGCGTTCCACTACGCTTGCGTCGTCGGTAAATTCGGGAGTGTAGGGCAACGAATATGCGGCGCGGAGCATATCGGCGGCAAATACCTGTGGGGTTTGGATTAGTTTTACGGTGTTGCGGTCGATGGGCGCATTTGTATTGTCGGCATTTACAATCCTGATGGATTCGGGCGGGGCGATGCAGGGGATGGCGTTGCCGTGGAGAGCCGCCTCGGTGTAGGCGTTTGCAATGGCCTTGACGCTTACCAATGGTCTCACGCCGTCGTGTACGCCGATGAGGTCGATGTCGTTGGGCACTTTCATCAGGGCGTTTTTTACGGAATGATAGCGTTGTTCGCCGCCTTCTGCCATTATGTAACTATTGGGCGCAATGATGCTCGCCGATAGTTGAACCCACGCGCCGAGCCATTGTGTCGGTAGCGAGATTACGATGGTTATCTCCGGGTCAAACTGTCTGAATTTCTCTATCGTGCGGCACAATATTGGCTGTCCGCCTACTTGCATAAATTGTTTTGGGAGCGTGGAACCCATACGAGTGCCTTTGCCGCCCGCCACGATGATTACCGCTCGTTTCATGCCGGGAGTAAGCTTGAGATTTTTTCTGACACTTTTTCGTTGAATTGCTTCTGAAATTCCACGAGATCCACTTCGGGTTTCTCGAAGGTGGATATTTCGAGGAGGGCTATTGTTTCGTCGCCGTGTATGATGGGGATTACGCCCATGTACCTCGGCGAACTTGATCCAAGTCCCGATACTATCTTTATGTAGCCTTCTGGCACATCGTTGATGAAGAGCAGCTTTTTGTCTTTTGCCACTTGCCCAGGGATGCCTTCTCCGATGGCGAATGTGCGGCTCGTGTCGGTGGTGTAGAATGCGTAAGTGCTTATCATCGAGAATGTTTGGGTCTGACGGTTGAGCGTGTATGCCACGCCTTGCACTATCGCGATTGCCTTGGAGAGGTTGATGAGCAGCTGGTCGAAGTATTTTTCGGGGTCGGTGATTTGCTGTGTGTCAGCAACCATTTCGTCCACTTTTTCGGCGATTAACTTTTTGCCTTCGGCTTCGCGGCGGCGTTTTAGCTCCTTGTCGATTTTTTCCTGTTCCTTGCGCTCCTTTTCCTTCCGGTCTTGGTCGGCGAAGTAGTCGGCGGCAGTGCTTATGGAGCCGCCCTGTTGAAGACCGATCTTTCTTACGGTAACGAGCGCGTATGCCGACATCGCGATGCTTATGAGCGCGTAGATGCCTATGACGGTGTTTGCCGATATGAATTTTGGGGCGAGGTACTTGAACGCCGACAGCCCGAATACTATGCTGACAATTATATATATTATCAGGATTGTGATTGCCTTCCTTTTTTCTTTCATAGCTCTAATGTTTTATTTGAGGTTTTGTAAATAGCTCGTTATCTGCGACGATTGGAAAATGTAGTCCACGTCGGTTAGCTTGATTGCGGCGGCGGTCATCGTCTTTACCTGACATTCGTCTGGCGACTGCACCATCACCGTGCCGCCAGCGTCTTTCATTGCTTTGAGACCTGCCGCGCCGTCTTTGTTGGCGCCTGAGAGGAGTATGCCGAGGCACCTTGTGCCGTAAGCCTTCGCCGCCGATACGAATGTGATGTCGATGGACGGACGCGAGTGGTTGACTGGCTCTTCGGTGGAGAGTGCTATCGTATTGTCCTTCTCGATGTACATGTGGTAATTGGCGGGGGCGAGATAGACTTGTCCGGGCTGGATAGATTCCTTGTCGCACGGCTCGTGTACCGGCAGTTTTGATTTGAGGCGCAGTGCCTCCACAAATCCCGTCCTGATGTGTTTGAGCCTGTGCAGGCATAGAAACATTGGGTGCGGGAATGTCTTGGGCAGTTCGGCGAGTATGGTGGTTACCGTCTGAAAACTGCCTGCTGATCCTCCTATTACTACGTACAACATATTGCTAATTTGCGCTTTATTGTTTTTTCTTGTATATTTTTTCGTTTTTTGATACCTGAACGAGCATCGACTGCTGGTCGGTTTCGTCGAGGTTTTCGCCGGAGCCTATCGCGAGGTATCCTCCCGGCATCAGGCTCTGTCCTATCTTTTCGATTGCGGTGCGCCTTGTGGTCGGGTTGTAGTAGATGCACCGGTTTCTGAATAGGATGAGGTTGAATCCCTTGTCGGGCGGCGTGTCCTTGCCGAGGTTCTGCTTGATGAATATCACCTTATCGAGCAACGTTGGCGAAAATTTGTAGTATTTGTCGAGCCGTTCAAGGTATGGCAGCAGGCTGTTGTCGCTGTTGATTCGCTTGAAGTTGGCGTCGCTTATTTCAAATTTTTTGGTGTCGATGTAGCTATCGCGGCTGTCGTCTATCGCCTGCTGGAATTGCGATGTGGCGTAGATTGTCGCCTTGTGCATCAGGTTGTTGCGGCTGAGTATTACGAGTAGTGTATTGAGTTCGTCGTCGCCACAGATGTCTGGCACCCATATTTTGATGAACCTTTCTGCGCTCAGCTTGTCGGTGATGATGGCTTCGAGTTCGGTCCAAAATTCTGCGTCGCGGAACATTTCTGTGGTTGGCACCGCAATTTTTTGCAGGAAGATGTGTATCAGCGACCGGTCCGAGATTAGTTTTTCCACTAATTTGGACACCGATTCATACCCTTGGAGCACGGCAAACCTGCATATCCTGTGCCGGAGTATTACAGGTTGGAACTGACCGAGGTCTATGTCGTCGATGGTGCGTACCGTCTGGATTACGCGCCTTAGTTCTTCGTCGGTTATGTTGGTCAAGTCTTCCATTTGGTTGGTCTATTGTGTTTTCTTGGTGTAAAGCAGTCCTTTTTTCTCGTATTTGTTTGCCCAGGGACCGAGTATGCTCTCGTGTATTCCGAGCACGAGTGTGCCTCCGTCGATGAGCATCTCCCAAAATTCGCCAAAAAGCTTGTTTTGCAGCGTCTGGTTGAAGTATATCAACACATTGCGGCAGAGTATGATGTCGTATTTGACTCCTCTGAATGGGTTGGGGTCAGATACGAGATTGTGCTTCTTGAACGTGGTCTTGCCGAGCAGGAATGGCTTCACCTTGATTGTGTCTTCGCGCTCGTTGAAGTCCATATATTTTTGGAGCGGGACGTTGATGCGCTCTTCAAAGTTGTACGGATTTACGCATAGACCCTTGGTGTAGTTGTTGATGTATTCCTTGGCGTTGCGGTGTCCGTAGATTCCTTTTTTGGCGGTATCGAGCACGTCGGCGTTGATGTCGGTGGCATAGATTGTAGATTTATCGAGGAGTCCGGCTTCGCATAGCATTATCTCCATCGAATATACTTCCATGCCGACGCTGCACCCCGCGTGCCAGATGTTGATGTTTTTCTGACTGTGGAGTTTGGGCAGAAGCCTGTATTTCATAGCCTGCCACACCGATGGGTCGCGGAAAAATTCGGTGGTGTTTACCGTGACGTCCTTCACCACTTGGTCGAGAAACTGGCGGTCTATCTTTATGGCGTTTGTGAGCGCGTAGATGTCCATCTTGTAGTCGTACAAGACCTTCTCCACACGGCGCATAAACGACTTGAGGGAGTAGTTGCTGAAATCGTACCCCCCGCAGTCTCTCAGTGCCCTGATGAGTTCTTTTATGTCCTGTTCTTCAAACATGATGGCGTTATTTTCGATTTCCAAATTTATATACTTTTTGTCAGTTGAACAAAAATTTTTTTCAGTTTTCAACTCTCAACTTTCAACTTTAATATGCGATGCCTTCCTGTGTGGCTTCCAACTTAGCCGGCACCATCTCTGCACTCGTGCCGCTTCGGGCGAGTTCGGTGAGGTTGTCGAGTTCGTTGAGTTGTTCACGTATCTCCTTGATTTGCTTGTTGTTGCGGATGTTGAGCATTTTGAGCGACTTCATTTCGCCGATGCCGTTGTCGATGTATGAGAGCTGGTTGGCGTCCATATTGACGGTTTCGAGCGACGACATACTGTACAACGGGTTCATCGTCTTTATCTGATTGCCGTGTAGGTCGATGTGGCGGAGTTTTTTGAGATTGGCGATGCTTGCGGGTATTGTAGAGATGCCGCATTGTGCCATTGTAAGGATTTCGAGTTCGTAGAGCGAGGTTATTGTTTCGTCTATTGAGCCGAGCGGGTTGTTGTCGAGTTTTAGGATGAGCATCTTGTTGAGATTGCGCATCTCTTTGGGTATCGTCGATAATTTGTTGTCGGACAGCATCATTATCTGGATGTTTTTGAGCGACCCTATTTCTTTGGGCACTTCCTTGAGCTGGTTGACAGAGAGGTCGAGCTCCGTGAGGGCGGTGAGACCTTTGATAGACTGCGGCAACGATGTAATCTGGTTGGCGGCAAGATTGAGTGTTCTGAGTTCTGATAGAGTGGTGAGTGTTTCAGGTACGAGCCTTATCTTGTTGCCGCCGAGAGATAGCACTTTGAGCTTGCCGAGGTTTTTGATGTTGTCGGGTATGGCAACAATTTGGTTGTTGTCCATATAGAGGTATTGGAGCGCAGGCAGGGCGAGCAGCTGCGCCGGGATTGTGGTGAGCTGGTTGCCTTGGAGATATATCAACTGCAATTCTTTGAGCTGCGATACTTCCGTGGGTATTGTGGTGAGTCCTTGTCCGCTGAGGTCAAGCACCTTGGCGTCGCTTTGGTTGGCGATAGCGTCCTCTACCGTGGTGTATGTTTTTTGTTGACGTAGTTGGTTTTCGGTCAGCAGTGCCGATTGTGCCAGCGATGTGCCGGTCAAGAGCGTCATAATTGCAACTATTAAAAATTTTGTCTTCATTTTCTTTTGGTTTTTGAGTTTGTAAGATGTTTACTCATTATTAATTGCAAATATGATGCCTATTTGTTTATCTGACGCTTAGCCATTTGACCACACCACCCACCACCATTCCAGTAACGCATCCCCAGATTGCTTGTCTGGTGTGCTTTCGGTTGCCGTCGGTGGCGATGTAGATGATTGCTGCGGTTACGGGACCCGCCCCCGCGCCATACAGCGTGTAGGTGCCTACTGCTGATATTGAGAATATAAATAGGAATGTAGGCATTCGTCCCGGTACACAGGTTTTTTCAAATTTAACAGGCTTGAGCAATCGACTGTAATCCAATGAATGAGATGATTCGAATTCAAGTTTTGCTCCATAGTCGAGGTGCAGGTCGTCGAGGTTGATTATCTTGAATGCGAATGGCGGCGGCGTGTGTGTAGGCGATGCCTCTGCGCATGTATTTGCGGCGATGAGCATCACGGCTATTGCAATTAGCAGAGCTAAGATTTTTTTCATTTTTTTAGCACTTTGTCGAGTGATTTGATGAGCGTTTCAATGTCTTTTTTGGTGATGGACGAGATGTTGATATTCTCTATGTCAAAATCTTTTTTCTGTTTTGTTTCTGGGTCGATGGCTCGTACTTTTACAGAGAGCAACTTTTTGAAGCCAAACAGCTCTTTGTCTATCTTGTAGGACACAAGGCTTGACTTCGGGAATGGAAACTCGTTGTACTTGCGGAAGAATGGGTAGTCGGACACGTTGCGGATGTGGATGTTTTTGCCCTCGTCAGAATAGTAGAAGTACGATGGGCCTACGAGCAGTATCAATATGTGCGCGAGCAGAAGTGCGCCCGATACGGCAAGGCATATATTGTAGTGCGGCGTGCGCTCCCAATGTGCGTAGAGCATTATTGCGATTGGGATTACGAGTGTGATTACGTATGTGAGCAGCCACTTTACGGATGTGATTCCGTTGTCGATTGTGTGCGTTTCGTTGGATGTTGGGATTGTTGTTGCCATTGTTTGTATTGTATGTTTATTAGAGGTTCATTTGTTGATAGAACGACAACGCCTGATAGATGTCGTCGGTGGTGCAGTGCTGGTCGTAATGGTACTGCCCAAAGTCGCTCATCAGCGAGAAACTAATCTCGCCGCCGGTGTTTTTCTTGTCGTGGGTCATCAGGGCAACGAGCGATTCGTATTGGTCGTAGCCAAATTTGTACGGCGTAAACAATTCGCTGAGATACTGCACGATATTCATCATCTTTTGAATCGGAAATTTAAGCAGTTTGTTGCTCAGGAACATTTCGCATACCAAACCCACAGCCACTGCCTCGCCGTGGAGCAATGGTTCTTTGCCGGTAGTGAATGAGTATGATTCTACGGCGTGTCCGATGGTGTGTCCGAGGTTGAGCATCTTGCGGACGCCTTTTTCCGTGGGGTCGGCGCCTGCAAATTCGTTCTTGATCATCACCGATTTTTCTACTAATGCGCTTAGCACCTGCCAGTTGGGTTTCTCTGGGTTGAATTTTGAGAGCTCTTGGAAATATTCTTCGCCGCTGAGGATGGCGTGTTTGGCTATCTCCGCCATACCAGATATCAATTGCCTTTTAGGTAATGTTTTTAGGAACTCTGTGCAGATAATCACCTTGTCGGGATTGCGGAAAAGTCCGATTTCGTTTTTCAAGCCGTTGAAATCTACCGCCAATTTGCCGCCGCACGATGCGTCCACCTGCGCGAGGAGTGTTGTCGGCACGTTGATAAACTTGATGCCGCGTTTGAAGAGCGATGCCGCGAGCCCGCCCATGTCGCCGATTACTCCGCCGCCAAGGTTTACAAACAGCGACTTCCTGTCGCCGCCGCCGTCGCACATCTGCGTCCAAATCTCTTGGAGAGTGGAGATGTTTTTGTGTTCCTCGCCGCTCTTAATCCTTACGATGATGGCACTGCGCTCCATCAGGCTCGGAAGCATTGGGAGGCAGCAAGGCTCTGTGTTGTCGTCCGCAAGCACGAAGACTTTGCCCTCGTGTGCGTCGAGTATTTCTTTTAATTGGCGGTCGGCGTCGTTGGTGCAGACCACATTTGCGGGTAGGTTCATATTCCGTGGAAATTTTATATGCTTTTTTGCGTCGCCAAAGATAGTAATTTTTTGTAGAGTGTGGAAAAATTTTTTTTGTCTTGTTAAAAAAAATGTGTGGGCGAACGCGGCTATATTCATATAAATCCAAAAATTAATTTGTATCTTTGCGCGTTAATATAATAAAGTGTGCATTGATGAAAACCATCGTCCTCATATTATCCTTGATTGTGGCTGTGTCGTCCTCTGCGATGGCGCAGGAGATGGACGATGCTGCCCTTGACAGTCTTGCGGCGGTTTATTATACCCTCGATGACAACGACACCACCAAACTCCGCATCTGCGATGATATAGCCCAGGGGCATTATAATGTGGATTCTACTATCGCCTGGGCGGAGCGGCAGATTAGGCTTGCAAAAATTCAGGAAAACGCATTGAAGGAGGCTAAGGCTCTGGGGTATTTGAGTTGGGCGTATTATTTCCAGTGTAAGTTTTTGGAGGCTAATAATTGTAACTTCCGTGCCATACTTATTGCGGATTCCATTGAAAATGACGATATTAAGGCTGAAAATTACAGGTCGCTTGGTGAAAATTATAGTTTTATCAATGATTTCCAGCAATCGCACCAGTATTTTTCCATTGCTATGGATTTGTATGAAAAAATACAGGATTCTGTTATGATTGCGGCGTGTGCGAGGGCGATGGCAAGAGATTTCTATAATCAAAAGATGTTCAATCAGGCGGAAGAGTATTACCGCAAGGCAATTGTTATAGATTCTTTGGCTGGCGACGCTGATTATCTTTTGGACGACCATTTGGGGCTTGCAGAGATGTTTATGACGCAATATCTTCAAAACGGTAGTTCTCCGAATTTTAACCTTCTCAAAAAAGCTAGGTTGGAAATAGCGTTGGGCGATTCTGCCAAATCGGATTACATTTATTATTTGAATGCTACGAAGGAAGCCTGGGCGAGCCTCTTGGCTTTGGAGGCTTTTGGTTATGGTTATGAGGGTGAACGTCTCCAACAGGTGCTCGACTCAATTCGCCAATTTTATGAGGAAGGCTATGCCATTGTGGATAAATTGAATTCTCGCGATAGATACAATTTTGATGTATGCAAGGCTAATTATCTTACACTCAGTCGTCAATATTCCGAGGCAAAGCACGTGCTTGATTCTTTGCTCGCTTCATTGGACAAGGATGTGATTGATCTTGCGTATGTGAGGAAACTGTACACTGCTTGTGATAATTATTATAAGTCTGTTGGCGACTACAAAAACGCATATTGCTATAAGTCAAAGTTTTATGAGTTTATCAACAACCAATCCTCCATCAACTATGCTGTAAAGGCGGCTCAGGAGATTGCGCAGTCGCGTTTTGACGAGCAAATGAACGAGCACGCGGAGAAGGAGGCGCAGCGCAAGAGGCGGGTGAAGTATGGTTCGATTGCGGTGTCGTTGATATTGTTGTTTGCGTTGTATGAGATTTTTATGACGCGGCGACACAATCGCATTTTGAACAATAAGAACGAATTGTTGGAAACCCAAAAATCTGAAATCAACTTCCAAAATGCGCAGATAATGGATTCCATCAGTTACGCAAGCCTCATACAACGTGCTCTGATGCCCGACGATGCGCAGATGAAAAAGATTTTTAGCGATTTTTATGTTATTTACCGACCGTTGAACATTGTCGCGGGCGATTTTTATTGGATGGCGTCTGTCGATAAATATAAGATTGTAGTTGGGGCAGACAGCACTGGACACGGTGTGCCGGGAGCGTTTGTGAGCGTTTTGGGCATCAATCTACTCAACGACCTTGCGCCGCTTGTGATGTCCAATGGTGGTTCGCCCGCCCAAATCCTCAATGAAATGCGCCGCCGTCTGATGTCGGCGTTAGGACAAGACCGCGCTAAGTTTGAGCACGGCGAAAAGATTAATATGGACGGCATCGACCTTGCCCTTGCAATCATTGATACAGAGACCAACACCTTGAAATATGCGGGCGCGTACCGTCCGTTGTGGGTTTTTGACGGCAACGGCATCACGGCGTTGAAACCTGACAAAATGCCAATCGGTGTTTATGTAGGCGACCAGCACGATTTTTCGGAACAGACGTTGCAGGTAAAGCCGGGCGACTGCCTGTATATGTTTTCGGACGGCATTACAGACCAATTTGGCTATCTCGACGACACAAAGACCTCGTACAAGCATTATTCGGTGAAACGCCTTCTGGAAACTGTTGGCGAAATCGCCGACAAGCCTTTCGCCGAGCAACACCAAATCCTCGAATCCACCATCGATGCCTGGCAAAACGGCTACCAACAGTTGGACGACATTCTCTTTCTCGCCGTAAAAATCTGACCACAAAAAAAACAGGATTGCACCAAAAATGCAGTCCTGTTTTTGTTTTATCGTGTATAGATAATTGTCTGTGGATTACTCCATTGCGGCTTCCATTTCGTCGGTAACTTCGAGGTTGTGGTAAACAGCCTGTACGTCGTCGTCTTCCTCGAAAGCGTCAATCATCTTCAATACCTGAACACCGTCAGCGGTCGGGAGTTCCTTCATATTGTTGGGGATGCGTTGGAGCGATGCGTTGGTTACGGTGATTTTTGCCTCGTCCAATGCCTTCTGGAACGGTGCGAAGCCTTCCATCGAGGTGTATGCAACGAGAGATTTTGTGCCTTCCTCCTCGTCCTCTACAACGTCGTCGAAGTCGTCTGCGCCCATTTCGATGAGTTCCATTTGGAGTTCGTCAACGTCCTTGCCGTCGGGTACGGGGATTGTGAAAACGCCTTTCCTGTCAAAAAGGAACGACAGCGAGCCGTTGGTGCCGAGCGAGCCGTTGCGCTTGTTGAAGATAGAGCGGATGGAAGCCACGGTGCGGTTGTTGTTGTCGGTGAGGCACTCGATGAACACTGCCACGCCGCCGGGAGCGTAACCTTCAAAGGTGATTTCCTGATAGTTGACTCCGTCGCCAGCCGACTTGGAGATAGCGCGCTCGATGTTGTCCTTAGGCATCGAAACACCCTTGGCGTTCTGGATTGCGGTGCGCAGACGTGCGTTACCGTCGGGATCGGGGCCGCCTTCTTTTACTGCAACTGCGATTTCCTTGGCGATACGCGAGAACGTAGCCGAGCGTTTAGCGTCCAATGCGCCCTTTTTCCTCTTAATGGTTGACCATTTATTATGTCCTGACATTTTCTTGTTAGTGTTTTATGTTTTCGTAAAACGGTTTTTGTATTTCCGCGCAAAATTAAGAAAAAATCTCTGATGTCAGAAAAATTTTTTGCAGTATTTTTTTGAGATTGTGCCGATTGCATAAAAAAAGCCCCGGAACTTAATCCGAGGCTTCTTCGGGAGCGGTTGCCCGCCGCGTCTGTTATGACTCCGGCGTAGGCCTGTAAGTGTTTTCTACCACAATGTAACTTGTGCTCTCGTAATGCTGTTCGTCAATCACGTTGACTGTTGCATTGTTGACCAACGTTTTCGCCCAGAGGAAGAGTTTGCTGTGCCTGTCGGCGATGCCCGTGTTGTTGGAGAAGGGCAATTTCAATTTGATTGTTCTCATTTTCTCAAAAATTTAAATTGTTGTTTTTAATGTTAGTTGTTTGTTGTGTAATCATTATTTGTTTTTGATTACGTTGCAAATTTATAATGATGTTTTATAACTTGCAAATTTTTCTATAATTATTTTTCAAATAAAATGCTATTTTTATATATTTTGTTTTATTTTTTTATTATTTTTATCTTTGATTGTTGATTACAGATAGTTGTAGGGCAGATAATAATAAAAAATGCCATTTTGTTAAATGATGTTAACAAAATGGCAAGTTGAATTTTATTTTATATAAAAATGATGGTTTTTGGCTCTGTCGGGAGATTTTTATTAACGGTATGAGAATGGTGTCGGTTGTAATTCGTTGATTGTTACCTCGTTATTGTGAAAACTCCGCAGTTGCCAGTTTGCTCGACTTTTTCGCCGTTGAGCAGCCATTGGTCCTCGGTGTCGAGTATGTCGTTGATTTTGCGGGTGAAATGGATGACGTCCTGTGAGCCGTCCTTCCAAGTCAGGATGAAATCTGTGTCATACTCTTTGTCGCCATCTAATGTGCCGAAATACGCGATGTGGCTTTGTTTGACCCTGTTTGTGCCGAGGATTAGTTCGGGATTTTCTTCCGTCCCCTTGGTTTCCATACGGTATGTCTTGCCGTTGTAGGTGAGCATAAAGTCGTTGCCTACATAGTACGTCGCGTCGTAATTGAGGAGATCTTTGGCATCCTTGTCTTGTATATATATGTACAATTCAATAGGATACCATTCTACAGCCACCAATGCGTCGGGTGTGTCTGACTTGTTGCAGGACGGCACCGACAATGATAGTATGACGGACAATGCCGCCAATAGTAATGTTGTTTTTTTCATTATTTGTGTGTTTTTTTGTATCGCGCAAAGATACAAAACTTTTTTACACTGTCATTTCTGTTTTCACTTTTTCCGCAAAGTCGCCGAGCGACGGGTCGCGTGCGCCCATCAGCAAAATCATATCGCCGGATTGCGCGTTGGATTTGAGGTAGGGGATAATGTCTTCACGTTCAGGGATATACAATGCCTTTTTGCCGTTTGCGCTGATTCCGTCGGCAAACTCCTGCGCCGAAATCGACTTGTCGGCAGTGCCGCCGGCGTAATAAATTTGTGAAAATATCATCACTTCCTGTGGGCGGAGTAGGGTGGAGAGTTTTTGGATGAGTTCGTCTTTCATAAGCCTCGACGGCGCAAATCCGTGCGGCTGAAACCATGCTATCACCCTTTGCGCAACCGCCTGACACGCTGTCAACGACGCCGAAATTTTGGCAGGGTTGTGCGCAAAGTCGTCCATTATCGTGATTCCATTGTGGCTGCCGATGATTCTATTCCGCCTGTAAATGCCTGAATAATTGGCTAATGCAAGTGCAGAGTCGTTGTCGTTGATGCCCAAAAGTCGCGCCACGGAGATTGCCGCCAATGCGTTTTCCATATTGTGGCGACCGATGGAATTGATTTTGAATTGTGTGCCGTTGCTCTCAAAAGTAATACCTTCTTTGTTTTGTGTGAAGTTTTCAGCGAAATTAGTACATTTGACTTTGCAACTAAAATCGTTTCCTTCGCCGCGAGAGAATTTTGCGCTGCGAGGGTTGTCGAGGTTTACGATTAAGGTCTTTTGAGTGTGGTCGGCGAATGTTTGGAACAGCGGCATCAATTCCTCAATCGGCTTGTGATCGCGGTCGATATTGAGGATGAGGCCTATTTCGGGGCGGTATTTTACGATTGTGCCGTCCGATTCGTCGGTTTCTATTACCAAAATGTCGCTCGTGCCAACAGCCGCGTTGCCGATTTTGCCTTGCTCTTGCAGGCTTACGAGACCCGCGCCGGTGATGAGGCTCGGCGAAAGTCCGCATTGTTGCAAAATGCTGTAAATCATTGCCGTAGTGGTCGATTTGCCCGACGTGCCAGACACGGCGATTGTGCGGTTTTGTGCGCAAATTTCCGCCAAAAGGTCGGAGCGGTGTATGGTCTTGATGCCGTGTGTTCGCGCAAAGGCGTATTCAGGCACGGTGTCTTCAATCGCCGTGCTAACTACCACAAAATCAGTGTCCAAGTCGATTGTAGCCTCGCCCTGCGTGTAACAACGTATGCCCTCGGCTTCCAATTGTTGACGGCTGAGGTTGCCTTCGGGCTTCAGGAAAATTCTGTCGCTGCCCGCTACCGTATGTCCCTTGCCGACGAGGTACTGCGCAATAGCACTCATCCCCGCCCCGGCTATGCCTATGAAGAAGTATTTCATATAGTCAATTTTAATCATTAACGATAATTCCCATAAATTTTTACGAAATTAGCGAAAATTTTTGTTTCCGTGGCAAAGATTGGGGGAGAATGATTGTTAATAAATGTTATAAATAGGGAAAGTGGTATTTTGGCGTAGTCTAATTGAACTTGCCGTTGAAGTTGCGTTTTTCTACATCTTCCCAAAAACTTTTTTTGCAATCCCCAAAAATTCTCCGTACCTTTGCCCTTGCATCGCCGACCTGTATTTCAGCCGGCGGGCAACTACATATTGAAAGACGTTACTTGCGCTTTGTTTTTTTGAATGAACTATGGAAAACAAAAAATCCCTTATATCGTTATCACAGGCGGTAGAAACAATCAAACAAGCCATTCTTCAAGGACAACTTGAAGCCGTAAAGGACGTTAACCGCGTTCAACTTGCCGTGTACTTCGGCATTGGAAGATACTTGTCGAGGAATACCAAGCGATTTGATTGGGGAACGGGCGTTATGGACAAAATCAGCCAACAAATCCATAAGGAACTGCCCGGACTGAGAGGTTTTTCAAAGTCTAACTTATATGAAATTCGTAAGTTTTACGAAGAGTGGAAAATGTTAGACCCTATTTTTCCAGTTGCAACTGGAAAATTACAGCAAAAAGATTCAGCGGTTACAACCGCTAAATCATATACCACAGAAAATCAAATAGATATTCACAACGCAATAGTAATCCCCAACATTTCGGATTTCCCTATCGAGGACTTTTTTAGCGTTCCTTTCACGCATCATTCCAAGTTGATTTCGTTTGTAAATCTGCCAACAAAGACTATGTGGAATACGTAATCCAAAAATACGATAGTCCAATGGGCGTAGCCACATATAGCACATCTGCCGATATGCCCGATAATCTCCGCAAGGCTCTACCAGACATTGATGACTTAAAGAAAATTTTGTCAAATTAATTTCCCCATCCCAAAAATTCTCCGTACCTTTGCCCTTGCATCGCCGACCTGTATTTCAGCCGGCGGGCAACTACATATTGAAAGGCGTTACTTGCGCTTTGTTTATACCGAATAAAAGTATATGGAAAGTAATAGTGTTGAAATATCCAACGCAGTAGAGATTATCAAATCGGCGATATTGCAGAGCCAATTGAAAGCCGTCAAAGCTGTTAACCAAGAGCAACTTGCCCTGTATTACGGCATTGGGCGTTACGTATCTTACAATACACGCAACAAAAACTGGGGCAAGGGGGTAATTGACAGCATCTCGCAGCGATTGAAGAAAGAACTGCCCGGACTCAGAGGTTTTTCCGCTCCGAGTATGCGAAAGATGCGTACTTTTTATGAAGAATGGAAAAGTTTGGATATATCTTCTGACGATTTGGCATTTCCAACTGCTGAATTAGGCTCTGCACAACAGTCAGTATCAAATTCGTTCGTTCCAACGAACAAATTAAACAAAACATTCGTTCCAACGAACAAAATTCTTTCAACTGATTTCAAGGTCGCTGCTGATTTCCCGATAACTGAATTTATGTCAATAAGTTTTTCGCATCATTACGCCATTGTCAGCAAGGTCAAAAACATAGAACAACGCAAGTTTTACATACGTTTTGCTTGTGAATCAAAGGTAAAAGTGGAAGATTTGGAGAAACTTATTGATGACGACCTCTTTTCTCACCAAGGCAACTTGCCCAATAATTTTAGCAAAACAATACCTGACAAGTTGCAAGCGTTTCGCGCAATATCTATGTTTAAAGACCAATATCTTTTGGACTTTATCAACGTTGAAGAACTATTTGTTCGCGACAAGGATCAAGACGAGCGAGTTGTGGAACAGGCTATAATACATAATGTCAAGAATTTTATAATGACATTTGGCAACGACTTTACTTTTGTCGGCAACCAATACCGCTTGGAAAAATACGGCGAGGTTCAGTTTCCCGACTTACTTTTCTACAACCGTGAATTAAAAGCACTTGTCTGTGTTGAACTCAAATCGGGTCCGTTTAAGACAGCGTACCTTGGACAATTGGCAGGGTATCTGCGAATACTTGACGACGAGGTCAAGAAACCCGACGAAAATCCTTCCATTGGCATTATACTGTGCAGCAATGCCAACAACAAGTTTGTGGAATATGTAATTCAAGATTACGACAAACCGATGGGCGTTGCCACCTACCGCACCTCCAACGATATGGACGACAAACTTCGCAAAGCACTGCCCGACATCGAGCAATTGAAGGCTCTACTCTCTGACGAGAAAGAATAATTTTTCTCCCCCTCTCAAAAACTTTTTTTGCAATCCCCAAAAATTCTCCGTACCTTTGCCCTTGCATCGCCGACCTGTATTTCAGCCGGCGGGCAACTACATATTGAAAGGCGTTACTTGCGCTTTGTTTTTGGATATTCAGAACTTAGGAACTTTTGAAAAACAGATAAAAACAAATGCAGAAAGGACGCCACGGGTGGTGTATTTACATTCCCGTAGTGTGCTGTGGGTATCATATACCCATTCGCACACTTTATGGGTGTATTATATACTAACAGCGTGGTGCTAATTCTGTTCGTTTATCTGTTTGGGTATCCTAAGACCTTGAATTCCTGACGGACGGAAGTAAAAGCACCCCGCTTTTTTTGTGTCAGTTTAACAAGGGAAACAAATTGTCCGTGATTCGGTTGCTTGGGCGGTATAAAGGAAGGAGATTATTTCGCCTTGAAACAATTTAAAGTAGTTGACCTTTTTTGCGGTTGTGGAGGTATGACACTCGGTTTGGAGAAGGCTGGGTTTAATGTGGTTGCCGGTTTTGATAATTGGAAACCCGCCATTGATGTTTATGAGGCAAATTTCAAACATCCAGTGTTGCAATTGGACTTGTCTGATGTTCATAAATCAGTAGGAGAAATCTCCAAATTCTCTCCAGATATAATCGTCGGAGGTCCTCCTTGTCAGGATTTCTCTACTGCGGGACACCAAGACGAAAGTAGAGGACGGGCGATACTTTCAGTTTGCTATTCTGAAATAATATGCAGTATCAAACCGCAATATTTTGTTATGGAAAATGTTGCAGCCATTCACAATACAAAATCATTTCAGTTGGCCGTAAATAATTTTAGGAAGGCAGGTTATGGACTTACAATGAAAACATTAGATGCCTCTTATTGTGGAGTTCCACAAATAAGGAAACGAATGTTTGTAATTGGAGAAATGCATTCTGCCGATGACTTTCTAAACGAAGAACTTGAAAAGAACCTTGCAAACAAACCAATGTCGATATATGATTATTTGGGCAATTCTTTGGGTATTGAGCATTATTTTCGTGTACCGACAAATTACAATAGACGTGCCGTATATAGCATATATGAACCGTCTATGACCATTCGAGGTGTTGACAGACCCATACCAAGTGGCTACAAAGGTCATCCCCTTGATTCTGCACCTGTTAGCACAACTCGTAATTTAACACCAAAAGAAAGAAGTTATATCCAAACATTTCCGCACGATTTTAATTTTTTCGGTGGAAAATCAGATATGAACACTATGATTGGAAATGCAGTTCCAGTAAATTTGGCGAAATACGTCGGAGAGGCTTTATTAAGATACATTGAAAAACAAAACAGTAAAAGATATGAAAGTTGTTGATTTGTTTTCAGGATGCGGTGGTATGTCGTTAGGATTTGAGAAAGCAGGATTTGATGTTGTAGGTGCTTTTGATAATTGGGACGCCGCCATTGAAATTTACAAAGCAAATTTCAAGCATCCAATATTTAAGGCAGATTTAAGCAATGAAGATTTCATACCAACTATAAAAGGTCTGAATCCTGATTTAATAGTTGGAGGACCACCCTGCCAAGATTATTCCATAGCGGGGAAAAGAGAAATGGGTAAAAGGGCAAATCTAACTATAAAATTTGGAGAAATTGTATCACAAGTAAAACCGAATTGGGTGGTATTCGAGAACGTTTATAATATTGAACGTTTTCCAACCCTACCCCAATTGAAGGAAATACTTAGAAATGCAGGTTACGGAATTTCAACAAGAGTATTAGATGCAAGTTTATGCGGTGTTCCCCAGAAAAGAAAACGTTTTTTCCTTATTGGAAAGTTGAATGCCAAAAACGGTTTTTTTGATGATGCATTTGTCGCTAATATGTCCGATAAGTCAATGACTGTAAGAGATTATTTGGGTGATACATTGAATACTCAGTATTACTATATGCATCCAAGAAGTTATAATCGTAGAGCAGTTTTTTCAATAGACGAACCATCTGCAACAATTCGAGGAATCAACAGACCAATTCCTGATAATTACAAAAAACATCCCGCTGACAAAGCAGATGTTTTGGATGGTGTACGGGCATTAACAACAAGAGAACGAGGGTATTTGCAAACATTTCCTGATTCTTTCTTGTTCCCCGGAGCGAAAACAGACGTGGAATTGGCAATCGGTAATGCCGTTCCTCCAAATTTGGCAAAATATATTGCACAGAATATTCTGTTATTTGAACAAACCAACAAAGAAAGGAGGTAATAATGACATACTTTACCGAAGTTTCAGATTACAAAACATACGCTAATGAAAATGCTGATTTTCATTTTAGTTACAATGCAAATAGTGGCGGCGGTCAGTCGTTTTTGGGCGGAATGTTTGCCGATGAAAATGGAACCATAACCTCACCAACGATACTTGATGGTTTTGTTGGTGTCTTCAAATATGTGTTTAAAGACCCAAATGGTCAAGAAAGAAGCATCATTTTGGATGATGTTAAGGGAAAATATGAAATCAAACCACGTGGAATTGGTAGTACCTCAATGAAACTTGGCGTTGGTACTAAACTAGAAAGTCCAAGCAAGTTGATTTCTGCCCTTTTTATGTTGCCACCAACTTGCGCCATCAAAAATCCCAACAACTTGGATGTGTCCATTTTGTCTTCAAACAATTATTGGTTGCAATCAATGTGGCTTAAATGTGTGATTCATAATACATCAAAACAAGTTGAATTAATTCCCATTGATTTTGTTTATTGTGGAGGCAACAGCAAGGAAAGACAGGGGAATGACAGATTTTTTGAACTTGATGCTCAAAAACGTTTGGTAGATATTATTTCGTTATCTCAAAACGCAGAGCGTTTACCCAATGACCTTAGTCAATGCATTGATTTTTTTTCAAAAATTTATTTAGGCAAAACATCTTTTGACTACAATACTTGCATCAAAACAACTAATAAAATAATGGTTTTGCTTGCAAAAAACTATCCCGACAAATATGCTGGTATAGAAGATCCATTGCCATTCTTGACGTCTCTAACTAATTCGACAAATCAAGATAAGCAATATAAACATTCCATCGTAAACAATTCCATCCCCGACACCTTCCGCCCCCTCCTCACCGCCATCCGCACCAAGCCCTTCATTCTTCTTGCAGGAATATCCGGCACGGGTAAGAGCCGAATTGTGAGAAAACTTGCGCAGGCTTCTGTTTCAGAGGATTTGCAAAAAATGTACGACCCGAAATCCGTGGAGTGTGGATTCAATAGATGGCAACTCCATAAGCCCGCAAATTTTGAGTTGATACAGGTAAAGCCAAATTGGCACAACTCTTTGGAAGTGGTTGGCTACAAGAGCAATATCGGCGGAGCGCATTACGAATTTACGCCTTTTGTGGAATTTGTGGCAAGGGCGTGGAAACATCCCGAAACTCCGTTCTTCCTTTGTCTCGATGAGATGAACCTTGCGCCTGTGGAACAGTATTTTGCAGAGTTCCTTAGCGCAATAGAAAGTCGCTCAATCGAAAACAACGAATACGAAACCGACCCGATTATAAAACCGTTTGAGTCGTTTGACGCTGATAACGACACATTGAGCGACAGAATGATTGCCCACTTATTGGGAAAATTAGACACGCAAGAAAAATCGAATCTTGCTGACCGTTTTCGCACCAAAGGTCTCACCTTGCCTCAAAATCTCATAATCCTTGGCACTGTGAATATGGACGAAACCACATTTTCGTTTTCGCGAAAGGTGCTCGACCGCGCTATGTCGATTGTGATGGACGATGTGGATTACGAAAGTTATTTCAACGGATCGAGCGAAAACAACGTTCCTGAAATGGACGAAGGTATTAAACAACTGATTATCAATCGTCATATCAACGGATTGGAAGCCGACGGCAATGATGCTGACACTGTGAAGAATTACCTAACATCCATCAATGCGATATTAGATAAAACTCCATTTAAACTTGGCTACCGTGCTGCAAACGAGGCACTTCTCTATGTGAGTGCGGCGCACAGCATCAATTCTGAATCTTCCACCAAAGACGCCTTAGACGAGTTTACGTTGATGAAAATCCTGTCGCGCATTGAGGGCGACAAACGGTCGATTGACAATTTATTGGAAAATCTCAAAGACGTTATCAACAGTACCGATTATCCAAAATCTTACGAGGTGCTTGACTCAATGTCAAAGACACTCAATAGCAAACAGTTTGTGTCGTATTGGACTAAATGAGCAATTTGATAGAACATCTTCAAGTCCGCAACGAGGACGTAACATTGTGTTTCACTTGCCCAAATTATGGCAAACGTATAAGAGAATGTGCCGACAATCTGTTGATAGACAGCCAACAGCCCGACACTTTGCTCCGCAAGCGTTCTTTTTATGGGCAGGTGTCGGAAAGTGTGCAGATTCGCAAAGGTGCTTCGTTTGCCGACGACAACGACGGTTGGGTTTTAGGAGATGGCATCACCGATTGGGACGCTTTTTTCTTTGAAAACACCGACTATCCGCTCCACGCCAATATTAACAGCCCAAGCATCAGATTGTTGCGCCTTACCATCGGCAAGGAACAAAATCAACACGTTGCAGCGGAAGATTCGATTATTTTTGGAACTGTCAATTTCAAAAACCAAGTGGGGCGCACCGACATCAGGCTTGTTTACGAAAAAAACGGACGAGAAGAAACACTTGCCTTTACCACCGAGGTTTTGAGTTACAAGATGGACTACCGCACCGATATGCGCAACGTAATCCGCGACATTGAGGAGGAATTTGCGATGTTGAGTTATTCGTTCCTAAAACAAACATACTTGACATTCCGCACCTCCAACCACGAATCGCCCGATTTGATATGGTGGCAGATATTCCGCGATTGTTTTGATAAAATCACTGATGCGGCACGTCAGATTATCAACAATCCCAAACGCCGCCTGCAAACCACCGTCCGCTACGAACGCGCAGAGCGTATGCCCTATATGCCGGCAGATTTGGAAAACGAATACGAGGAGTTTAAAGACAATCCGTCGCATCTCTACCGTATGGAGGAGATGTTCCTGAGCAAAGACACGGTAGAAAACCGTTTTCTTAAATATGCCTTGCGAAATATTTATGACAGATTTAAGCGAGTGCATCAAAATGTGCGTAAAATTTTGAAAGCCGACAATATCGACCTCCTCAATCAGATAAGCACAATGAACGACAGCCTTTACGCCCTCAACAACGACCCTTTTTTCCGTGGCATTGGCACGTTCAAGGGCTTTACGCAGGATTCGTTGGTGATGAAACAGGCTGCGGGCTACCGCGACGTTTACGAATATTGGATTATCCTTCAATGCGGCTACGACTTGCAGGAAGGCGTAATGCAACTCGAAGTCAAGGATATTTCGGAACTTTATGAAATATGGTGTTTTATAAAGGTGAAAAACATTGTTCAGCATATTTTGCGAGGCAAGGCGGCAATGAAATCCAAGGGCAGCAAAACAGAAGGAGATTTTGTGAAAACACTTTTGCAAGGCAGCAAGTCGGAAATTACATTTTTTGACAACAGCCGTCCCGAACTGCAAATGGTTTCGCTGATGTACAACGCCACCACCGACGACGAGGAGCACCTTCACGACGAATCGCCCGCAAGCCCTAACACCGACATTGCCGACACTACTTCAAAAACTACCGAACAGCGTCCCGACATTGTTTTGCGACTTTGCAAAACCGAAGGCGGCATACAATATACATATCTTTTTGATGCCAAATACCGTCTTCGCGATACCACAATTCCACCTTCTAATGGTGTTGAAGTGCCGCCCGTGGATGCCATCAACCAAATGCACCGTTACCGCGACGCCATTTATTACAACAAATCCAACGACGAAAAACTAAAACGCGAAGTAATTGGCGGTTATGTCCTTTATCCGGGCAACCTGTCGAAACAACAATTTCAAGGCTCGTACTATCAACGCAGCGTTGACGAAGTAAATATTGGTGCATTTCCGCTGAAACCCGGCGGACATTGGTATTCACTATACAATCAAGACGGTGATTATAACGATTTGCTCCTCGACCCCGCATCATCAGAAGATGTGCTTTACAATCAGATTAAGCAATGGTTGGAAGATGGCAATGCCGATGAAACTCTATTACAAACCTCAATTCCGCAAAAGGGATTGGAATATAGTGACGAGCCTGTAATTAAAGGTTCGTATTTTCTTTCAAGTATTGACCCTCGGGTTAATACTGACTCTCAACTTATTATCAATGGTCAGGCAAACGAATTTATTTCGGGATACAATACTCTTCTTTCAGGTATCAACTTTCAAAAAATCAAATATTTCGCACCAGTTGCCAATCACGAAGTAAAAGGCTTTTACCGTGTGGAATCCGTTAAAATCGTTGATATGAAAGAGATGTTGCAATCCCAACTCGCCGCGTTGCCCAAATCAGGCAAAGAACCTCAGTATAAAGGATTTGACAAGCCCATCCGCATTTGTTTAAAACTATCTGAATACAAACTTTTGCCCAATCCGTTTGTGTATGGTTTGGACCGCAATGCTGCGGTTGGTTTGGCATTAACAAGGGAACAGTTTAAGGATTATTGCAAAAATTCTATTTGCGCCGCTTAATTTTTATTATTACCTTTGTCGCCTAAAAAAACTCATAACGCAATATGAATCAACCATTATCACCCACCGCCCAAAACCCGCAGGACGACCCTTACGTTCTTGGTCAAGTAATTGTACTCGACAAGCCGTTGAAGTGGACGTCGTTTGACATTGTTAATAAGGTGCGCTACCTTCTGCGCCATTACCGCCGACTTAGGAAGGTGAAGGTGGGACACGCCGGCACGCTCGACCCTTTGGCTACGGGCATCCTCATTGTATGCACGGGACGAAAGACCAAGGAAATCACCACCTACCAAGACCACGACAAGGAATACGTGGCTACAATAAGATTGGGTGTTACGACGCCGAGTTTTGACCTCGAGACCGAACCTTGCAACCATATTGACGCATCGCATATTACACGCGATGACGTAGAGCAATGCTTGAAGACATTCATTGGCTATCAACAGCAATATCCGCCGGTGTATTCCGCCAAAAAAATCAACGGCGAACGCGCTTTTGTGGCGGCGCACGAGGGCAGGGGAGACGAGGTGAAGATGCGCCCGACAATGATTGAGATTTTTGCAATCGAAATACTCGATTGGAACGACGACACCAAGGAGTTCAAGGCGCGTGTGCATTGCAGCAAAGGCACTTACATCCGCTCCCTTGCCAACGACATCGGCGCAAAACTCGGTGTGGGCGGCTACCTCGCGGGGCTGCGTAGGACACGTATTGGGGCTGTAACGTTAAAAAATGCTATTTCCATCGAAGATTTTGAGGAAAAATTGCGGCAGTCTCAGGATTAATTTTTAACTTTGCAGTTGCAGAGAAAATGTTTTTACGTGTAAAATACTATATTATAACAAGTTAGATGAAATTATCTAAGTTTAAATTCGACCTGCCTGAAAAGCTCATCGCGCAGTATCCCGCCGAAAACCGCGAGAGTTCAAAACTTATGGTGCTCGACCGCAAGGCGCATACCATAGAGCATAAGGTGTTTTCGGATTTGTGGCAGTTTATGGGCGACGGCGATGTGATGGTGTTCAACAACACTAAGGTGATTCCTGCCCGCCTGTATGGCAACAAGGAGAAGACCGGCGCAAAGATTGAGGTTTTTCTCCTCCGCGAACTCAATAAGGAGATGCGTTTTTGGGACGTGCTCGTGGACCCCGCCCGCAAAATCCGCATCGGCAACAAGCTCTATTTTGGCGACGACGACAGCCTCGTTGCCGAAGTCATTGACAATACCACGTCGCGTGGCAGGACGCTGAGATTCCTTTTTGATGGCAAGTACGAGGAGTTTAAGAGCATCCTCTACGGTCTTGGCGAAACTCCGCTCCCAAAGTACATCCACCGTCCGGTGGAGCCGATGGACCAGGATCGTTACCAGACTATCTACGCCAAGTATGAGGGCGCGGTAGCCGGCCCTGCAGCAGGTTTCCATTTCAACAAGA
The DNA here is from genome assembly GCA_002393195.1 of Bacteroidales bacterium UBA3824. Classification (GTDB taxonomy): domain Bacteria; phylum Bacteroidota; class Bacteroidia; order Bacteroidales; family UBA3824; genus UBA3824. The sequence goes on from DGIK01000091.1 coordinate 59,922, forward strand.
ACCTCCTCAAACGCCTCGAAATCGTTGGCGTACAGTTTGCTGAGATTACATTGCACATGGGGCTCGGACACTTGCGCAGCGTGGATGTGGAGGATTTGACCAAGCACAAGATGGATTCGGAGCAGATTTTCATCGACGAGCATTGCGCCGAACTTGTCAACAACGCCAAGGCGGCTGAAAAACGTGTCTGCGCTGTTGGTATCACGTCGCTCAGGACACTCGAAAGTTCTGTGTCCACCAACGGAATGTTGAAGCCCTTTGATGGCTGGACTAATAAGTTCATATTCCCGCCCTACGAATTTAGCGTGCCAAACACGTTGATTACCAACTTCCATCAGCCTTATTCTACGATGCTGATGTCGGCAGCTGCATTTGCGGGATTCGATTTCCTGATGGAGGCATACGACGAGGCCATAAAGAAGAAGTATATGTTTGGCGATTACGGCGACGCTATGCTGATACTTTAATGAATTGACAATTGACAATGCACAATTGACAGTTGACTTATGTCATAGATAATGGCATTGTCAATTGTCAATTGTTAATTATCAATTGGTTAGAACCAGCCGTCGGCAGAGTCCATAGCGAGTGTTGCGATAGTCTCTTCGAGGGAGATTGTCTCTTCCATCTCCGTGATGTGGTTCTCGATGAATTTTACGGTGTCGTTTGTGTTCATAATGCGTAGGGTTTTAAGAAGTTTTTGTTTGTTTCATTTATTTAACACATAAAACCTTCATTACCCTATGAAAAAATCAACTATTTTAACCCAAAAAATTCACTTTTTTTGCAAAACGCTATTTGTCAGCAGGTTTGGAGTATTGGAACGGTATTTGCTAAACACCATCAAAAGGCGTTGCCAAATAACCTAACATTGTAAAAGAAATGAAACGTATTGTCATCATATTGATATTGCTTGCTGTCTGCGGCACATTGTCGGCGCAGACGCAGATACACTTGGCTTGGGACAACAATGGCGAGGTAATCACCGACGCCGTGGCTGAGAGCGATGGCACAGACCTTGTGCCGTTGGTGGATGCAAACGTATCTCGCAGCCTGCGCGAAAGTTACAAGCCGGTGAGCTTGGTATGCACTTTTACCGCCGATGAATTGAAGACGCTCGCCAAGGACGGCGTGGTAACATTTGAGGTGAAATGGTATTATTATATGAGCACTCGCCGCACCTTTATGGGCACAAACTCCGTAGATGTTGATCCTAATAAGGCTGATAAGGATGGATTGGTGAAGATGGTTTGTTCCAAGACCAATCCGCGCCCGGGATGGTGGGAGGTGCAAATCCGCAACAAGACCACCGATCAGCCCGTTACCTTTGCAAAAAAATCTACTTTCTCGATTTTGCTGAAATAAAGACAAAAATTCCCGAAAATTCTTATTGAGATTTTCGGGAATTTTTGTCTTTATAGAATTGGCGGGCGAGCCGCCCGCACTCCAAAATTAATTAGAATTTGAATGTCAATCCTACGCCGATGACGTCTTTGAACTGCACGAGCGAGTTGTGCTGTATGTCGTCCTTGTCGGCGATGGCGATGTCTTCGTCGTAAATCAATTCAGATACGAAGCTGAACGCCAGCCACTTGTTGATTTGGAAGGTGAGGATGAGGTTCCAGTCGATGTCCACCTCGTTTAATGGACCGCCGTCTTTGTAGTTTTGGAAGAGGGTGATGTTGGTATTGAGGCTTGCCTGCTTTGTGATGTTGAATGCGGCGTTGCCTTTCATATACCAACCAATCTCGGAACGTACATTGTCGCCGTTCTCCACACCAAATGCGCCAGCCTTGGCGAGTTCGTCGTTGAGCACTACGGTTGTCTTGCCGCAGAGGGGCGAGAGGTAGAGCGAGAAGTGCTCGTTGGGTTGGAAGTCAAAACCGAGTGTGTAGGTCAGGTACAGCGGCGACCAGCAGCTCGAATTTCTTGTGCGGTAGATGCTTTCTGGTGTGCCTTCTTCTGCGTCCGCCTTGTAATTGTTGTTGTAAGTCCAACCCTTAGCCCATTGCGACTTGTAGTCGAAGATGGCGGAATAGTACCATTTTTTGCTGAGTGCGTAGCCGTATTTGGACGAGAATTGGAATTTGTCGTCGGTCTTGCGGAACTCATCGTTTTCGTCGATGAGGCGGAGTGCGCCGTATTGGCACAGCACTGAGTTTTGCCAGGAGTGGCGGTCTTTGGCGTAGTTGGCGTTGAGGTTGCCGAGGATGTTGACGCCAATCTGTTGGTCGCCGCCTGCTGCCCAGTTTTTGAGGGAGGTCTGCGATGCGGTCAGGGACAGCATACCGTCAAATTTCCAGGGCTTTGCGCTGTCGGTGGCTACGGTTTCTTTGGATTTTTTGGCGAGGCCTGCCACTTCTTTGGCTACGGCGTCGGTCTGTGCGCTTGCCGTGAGCGAGGCGGCAATGAGCGCAAATGTCAAGATTATGTTTTTCATTGTATAATTGTTTAAAATAATGTGTCAATTACAGGTGCTGCGCGTCGATGAACCTCGGATACTCTGGCAGCAGCGAGTGTGCAAAATATTTGTGGTATGTATCCCATTTGGAGCGGAAGTCTTTGAGTGCTTCTTCGTCGGGATGACGGCGCCATTCGGTCTGCAACGCCTTGATGTTGATGGAGTCGGCGGGCGTCTTGCCTTCCGCTTTCAGGAATGAGATGGCATTGTCAACGCTGGCAAATTTGAGCCGGTCATAATCTGCCTTGAAGAGCGGGAAGTAGAAGTCGAGAATCATTTTTTGACCTTCCAAGGCACGTTTTTCGCTTGTCGGGAAGTGTTTTGCCACTTGCAAGAAGTTGTAAGCTGTGAATATTGCGCTTTTGGGTACGCTGTCGGCTGTTGTCTTGCCTTCGGGAATTTCTTGGTCGATGATTTTGAAAGCTCTGTTTACCAACATTTTGGGTATGAAAAAGAATAGCGCGGCTATCAGCACCACCGCGTATATCGCCCATTTGAGCATTGACGGCGATTTGCGTTTTTTGACGTTGCTCTTGAAATAGACCATAATCTTTATGATGAATAATTTGGAATGCAAAATTACTATTAAATGGCAAATTTTCAAACATTAACCCTCCAAACCTAACAATTATTTAACTTTGCGGCGTTGTATATTAATTTTATTGTAATTATGAAAAAAAACTGATAAAAAATTTGGATTTTTTGAAAATGCGTTGTAATTTTGCATCGTCTTTTTAGGGAATCCTAATTGACATCTGAATTAGAACATACACTGCGGGGTGGAGCAGTAGGTAGCTCGTTGGGCTCATAACCCAAAGGTCACAGGTTCGAGTCCTGTCCCCGCTACTAAATATCGCAAACCGGTTCAAAATCATTTTTGAATCGGTTTTTTTGTGTGCGTGCTATGTCGATTTCTTTTTGGCGGTGTGAAAAATATTAGTACCTTTGAACGATTTTTCGTAATGTTTTTTGTAATGGTGGCTATCAATGCGCATACTTGACAGACTACTCGACACATACAATAGATTGCAGCTCAAGCTGTTTATGATACCTTTCCTGAATATTGACCGGGATAGGTTTTTGCGCCGGCAGATTGGCAGCTCCGATGCTCAGTGGGATGAGGAGGCCATACGTCGCCGTTGCCGTCTTCATATTGTATTGTGTTGTATTGTGACGTCGCTTATTACGTTTATATGCACGATTCCTACCAACATTTGGATTTCTATTCCGTTGATTGTGATTGACTTCGAGCAATTCCAGTTTTTTGTTTTTGTAATCCAGCAAGAACTCCTCTATCTGTATGGACACAAGGATTTGCGCGAGGATTCGCGGCGGATTGTGGGCGACAATGCGATGTTTTTGATTTGGCTTCAAAACGAAGTGATGCTCAGTGATGGCGATAGTATTAAGTCGAAAGTCAAGTCGGGAGTGGGTTTTGTGATTCGTAAGTCGATAACGTTGATTGTTGCTAAATCGCCGTTTAGAATGGTGGTTATCAGTGGATTGAGACAGTTTTTGAAGTGGTGCGGCGTGATTGCGACGCATCAATTGTTGGATGTCTCTGTTGATATGCTGGTGTGCATCGTGTGCGCGTTGATAGCGGCGTTGGTGTCGCTGTGGCAGTTTTACCCGATGTGCAGAAAATTGCGCGATAAACTTGATGCAAAAGATGTCGATTATTATAAAAAATGGCAGGATGAAAGTGGTATCAGCGCCCAAGGTTCCACTGCCTACGCTTCCACCAATTGATGATGCGCCGTTGCAGCGACGTGTCGTAAGTTTTGCGGAATGATTTGAGTATTTCGGGGTGGGGGAGTAGGTCGTCGCAGAATCGGATTTCGTTTAAGGTGTCCATTGTTACGGTCTGATATTTAGACGTATTGCCGACGTTGGAGCCGCTGCCGTCTGCCCCGCCGTTTATTACAAAAGATTTCACGGGATAGATTGTGGGCATTTGAAGGCGGAATGATGCATAGCAAAACCTTATCGACCACGAGCCAATTTGCCCTTTTTGCTGTTTGAGTAGCATTGTGGAAAGGTCGTTGCCGGCTTTATTGAAATCGTTGACTGCATTGTCGTCCGCAAAAAACTCCGTAAAATCTTTCACGTTCCAATCCACCTTGTTCCAACGGTCTTGCCACGTCGCCCAACCCCACGAACAATTTCTCATTACGGCGTAAGTGTCGTATTTATAATCGTTTGGAATGTCAACGGGTGGCGTGTAACCCGCGATGGAGAAGGCGTTGGTATCTTTGTAATGATTGAGCGCGGCTTGCATATATTTAATAAAGTGTGGCGTTACCACAAGGTCGTCCTCCAATACTATCGCCGCGCCATGTTGATTGATGGTTGAAGTAACGCCGTCTATGATGTTGGCAGCAAGGCCGATATTCTTGTCACGGAAAATTGGCGTTACGCTCTTGAATCCTTCTATTTTGTTGATAATGCCTTTGACGGCTTCCACGTCGGCATCGCCATCGTTTTTTGCGCCGTCGGCATAGACATAAAGGTCGGTGTCGGTGCACTCCGGATTTTTGCGCAGACTTTCGATGAGTCGGACGAGGTGCGCCGGTCGGTTGTAGGCAAATATTATGATTGGTGTGTTGTCCATGGTGGTAATTTTGATGCAAAGGTAGTGATTTTTTTTGTGTTTATGATGATAATTATTATCTTTGCCAATGATACTTTAATTATAAAAGTGAAAATAATATGAGTACAACAGCGTTATCAGGGCTTCGGGATTATCTGTGTGGCACATTGCCGCTTGCCGATATGATATGGTTGAGCGGACAGTTGGAGGAGTTTGCACGGTTGCGACAGGCGGAGGAAGAATTGCCTCCGCCATTGCCTCGTTTCACTATGGATGAAATTAACTCTATGCTTGATAGAGCGGAACAACAAGCCAAAGAGGGTAAAAGTGTTCCAAATGATGAAGTTTGGCGTAGAATGAAGGAACGGAGACGACTGAAAAAAGAACACACTGAACAAATCGAGGAATTGTCTGTTGCGGTATGAAAACTGTATGGTAAGATCCTGAGACCATTCATATAGCTGCTTTTTGGGACTGTCGTCGAGAACCTTTGAGACAGACGGAGCATTTGAATTAACAATTAAAACCAAAACTACATTTATGAACAACAAAAAAATAAAAATACACTGCGTAAACACTGGTTCGGCGATGGAATATCAGCCTGGTGTGACGCTTGCGGAGATTGCCGCAAAGATTGATACCGACGCTCAACACCCGTTTGTGGGCGCATTGGTAAACAACCGCGTGGAGGAACTCAATTATGCCGTCTATAAGCCGAAGGTCGTCAAGTTTTTTGACGCGAGCGACATCAACGGTCAGAGGATGTACCGTAGGTCGCTGTGTTTCATTTTGGCGAGGGCGGTTCACGATGTTGCTGTGGATTGCAATGTAACCATCGAACACGGCATCAGCAAGGGCTTGTATTGCGAATTGCGCTCGTTGTCAGGCGAATACGTAAAGCCTACTGAAGAATTGGTTAAGAAAATCAGAAACCGTATGCAGGAGATTGTAGATGCCAACTACACCTTCGACCGCCGCGAAATCCTCTCGTCGGACGCCGCCAAGATGATGACGGAGCGCGGACAGAGCGACACTGCAAAGATGTTTGAAAACCGCGACCGACTTTTCTCGTCGATATACTCGCTCGACGGCTACGACGACTACTATTCGAGTTACATGGTGCCGAGCACGGGTTACATCAAGGTATTTGACCTGATTCCGTTGTACGACGGATTGCTGTTGCGCTATCCTGTTGATTATGAGAAGATGGAGATGGGTGAGTTGGAGATGCAGCCCAAACTTTTCGACATCTTCCGCGAGCACAAGGCGTGGGTAAAACTCCTGAAAATCTCCACAGTTGCATCGCTCAACAGCCTTGTGGAAAACAAGCGTGCCGGCGACCTCATCAAAGTTGGCGAGGCTCTCCATGAGAAAAAAATCGCCCAAATCGCCGACCAAATCAAGCAGAAGGGCAATGTGAAACTTGTCTTGATAGCCGGGCCGTCGTCTTCGGGCAAGACCACCACGTCGCTGAGGCTCTGTGTGCAACTCGCCGTGGCGGGCTTGCATCCTGTGCAAATCTCGTTGGACAATTATTTTGTGGATCGCGTCAATACGCCGCGCAACGAGAATGGCGACTACGATTTTGAGGCGTTGGAAGCCGTTGATTACAAGCAATTTAATCAAGACATCCTCGATATGATGAATGGCAAGCGCATCGAGATGCCGTTCTACAATTTCCATACCGGCAAGCGCGAGTACAGGGGCGAGTTTATGACGGCTACGGAGGATACTGTGTTTGTCGTTGAGGGCATCCACGGTCTCAATCCCGCTATGAGTCAAATGATTCCCTCCGAAAACAAGTTCAAGATTTACGTCTCGGCGTTGACTCAGATTGGCATCGACTCCCACAACCGCATCCCGACCACTTACAATAGGTTGCTGCGCCGCATTATTCGCGACTATCAGTATCGTGGCTACTCCGCCGAGGAGACAATCAAGCGTTGGCCCGACGTGCGCCGTGGCGAGGAGAGGAACATTTTCCCGTTCCAAGAGGAGGCAGACGTGATGTTCAATTCGGCATTGCCATTTGAACTTGGCGTTATCAAGAAGTACGCCGGTCCCATCCTCGAAAACGTCTGCGAACGCGCCCCCGAATACTCTGAGGCAAGGATGCTGTTGAAATTCCTTGCGTATTTCAAGGAGTTTCCCGACGACGAAATTCCGCCGACATCCATCCTGCGCGAGTTCCTGTCGGGCAGTTCGTTCAAGTATTAATGACAATCAATTATGCAGTTTAAGGACATACAAGGACACGAACACACCAAACGCCTTCTGATACAGACCGTTAAGGAAAACCGCATTAGTCACGCGCAACTTTTCTTGGGTCCGGAGGGCTGCGGCAAACTCGCGTTGGCGATTGCTTACGCGCAGTACATTACGTGTACCAATAGGACTGAAACTGATAGTTGCGGTGTATGCCCGCAATGTCAAAAGTATCAGAAACTTATCCATCCCGATTTGCATTTTGTGTATCCCGTCGTAAAACTCAAATCCGGCGACTCTCATCCCGTTTCCGACAATTTCATCGATTCGTGGCGCGGCTTTGTATTGAAACGCAATTATCACCGCCTTGACGATTGGTATGATTATATTGGCAGCGACAACGCACAGGGCGCAATCTTCGCGCAGGAAAGCCAAGAAATCATCCGCAAACTCAGCCTCAAAACTTTTGAGAGCGAGTATAAGGTGATGATTATCTGGATGCCAGAGAAGATGAACGAGACTTGCGCCAACAAACTCCTCAAAATGATAGAGGAGCCGCCGCCAAAGACGCTGTTCTTGTTGGTGTCTGAAAATGAGGAACAAATCTTGACAACAATCAGGTCGAGGACTCAACTCATCAAAATCAACCGTCCCGAAGACAGCGACATCATTGCGTCGCTCTCCAAGGAGTTTCCAGAAGCGGATGCCGTAAATATTCAGAGTGCCGCCATGCTTGCCGAAGGGAATTATTTGGCGGCGTTGGACGTCATGGAACAACTCCATGAAGGCGGCGAACCACCAGAGTTCCAGTTGTTTACGACGCTGATGAGGGAAAGTTATTCGTTAAAATACGACCAAATCATAAAACTTTCGGACGCTTTGAGCAAGCTCGGTCGCGAAAAACAAAAACAGTTTTTTGACTATTGCCAACGTATGATACGCGAATGTTTTATGCTCAGTAGTGCCGATAAGAGCCTTGTAAGGATGACTCCGGCGGAGATGAGGTTTGCGCAGAAGTTTGCTCAGTTTGTCCACATCGGTAACGTTGCGCAAATTTCGTCGTTGCTCTCCGAGGCGTGCGCCAATATAGAAAGGAACGCTTACGGCAAGTTGGTTTTCACCGATGTTGCCATTAAATTGTCGTCGCTATTGAGAATGAAACGGGCTGCGTAATGCAGGAAAATCATTTTACATCTTTCGCCGCAGCCTCCGGGTCGCGTCGGCAGTCCCAAAAGCCCGCAATTTGGATAGTGTCATCTTCTATATAATAGACCATCTTGCTCCGCTTGTTAATTAATATGCTGCGGTATGTTTTCGATCGGTCGTCAAACAGAGGGTCAATAGGCGACATATACGGATTGTTTTTGAGCAATCGTATTGTGTCGCGAATTTCCAATATAAAATTCTTCACGGCTATTTCGCCAAATTTTTTGAGAATGTAGTCGACGATTTGTCGTCGTCCCTGCATTGCGATGGGTTTCCATTTCGTTTTCATACTGCCATTGCCAATTCAGGTTCTTTGAGTCCAATTAGTTCTAATTCTTCGTCGCTCCACGCCTCTTCATCGGGGATGCCTTCCTGTGCCTCTGCCTCGTCGAGCATTGCATTGATTTCTTCCATAGTGTAGGGGCGGAGATTCCTTTCGTATTCTTCTACGTCGAAATCATCGTCAAACATTGATTTTTTAGGTTCTGTTGATGCAGGCTGATAACTATTGAGCAACATCATACCCAATTCAAATCTCTGTGCGTTGTTGAGGTTCCAAGCCTCCACCCTGTCCCAATATTTCTGAACCGTCGGCGATGCCGTATTATTTTTTGTCTTAGTCTCCATATCTGTATGCTTTTTAATCTTTACGTCTGCAAATTTGCTAAAAAGATTCAGAATATCCAAAAAAATTCTTACCTTTGCCCTGATTTTTCAATATATAAAATGGAAGAAATAGACAAATATCAAAACATACAGCGCGGCTGTTCCGCCATCCGAATCACCTCCAAGGAAGTAGGGCAGGAGGGCAACGCCACGTGCCTGGGTTGCAACAGTTGCAACAAACTTGACATCCGCGATTGGCTCGACGACATTCCGCCCGCGCCTAATACGTTCTGTGACATCGTGGAGGTGAGGTTCAAGAACACGAGGAAAGGTTTTTACCGCAATATCAACAACCTCGACCTCGAAGTCGGCGATATGGTGGCTGTGGAGGCGTCGCCGGGACACGACATCGGAGTTGTGTCAGTGAAAGGCCCGCTTGTCAATTGGATGCTCCGACGTGCCAAACTTAATCCGCAGATGGAGTTCAAGAAAATTTACCGAAAGGCGAAGAAATCGGACGTTGAGAAGTGGAAACAAGTCATTGCCCGCGAAGACGGCGTGATGTTGCGTTCGCGCGAGATAGCCGAGTCGTTGAGGTTGAATATGAAAATCGGCGACGTGGAGTTTCAAGGCGACGGCACCAAGGCAATATTCTATTATATTGCAGATGAGCGAGTTGACTTCCGCGAACTTATCAAGATAATGGCGGACGAGTTCAAAATCCGCATCGAGATGAAACAGATTGGCGCACGTCAGGAGGCGGGTCGCATTGGCGGCATTGGTCCTTGCGGTCGCGAATTGTGCTGTGCAACGTGGATTACCAATTTTGTGTCTGTAACCACCAATTCGGCGCGTCAACAGGAACTCTCGCTCAATCCGCAGAAGTTGGCGGGGCAGTGCGGCAAGTTGAAATGTTGTCTCAATTACGAACTTGACGCCTACATCGACGCTCAGAAGGACTTCCCGAATGTACGTCAGCCGCTTGAGACTATGGACGGACTTGCTTACCATTTGAAGACCGACATTTTCAAGCGTGTGATGTGGTATAGTTATGACCCGCACTCGTCAGTAAATATCACCGTAGTCCCGATAGACCGCGTGAAGGAAATCATCGCAATGAACAAGGAAGGCAAAAAGCCTGACACACTGTTGATTAACGACAAAAATAATCCTTCTGACTCGTCATACGCGCCCGAGGAGACCTCCAACGACTACAAGAACGCCGTTGGCGATGATGCCATCAACCGTTTTGACAAGAAGAAGAAAAAGAAGAAGAAAAAGCCTCAGAATCAGGGCAATCAGCCCAATGCGCCCAAACAGCCGAATCCGAATCAACAGCCCAAACAGCCGAATCCGAATCAGCAACAGAGGCAACAGAATCAGCCCAATCAGCCGAAGCCCAAGAACAAAAACAACGGCAAGAAGCCCAATGGCGAGCAACAGCCGAAGCAAAACGCCGAACAGCCAAAGCCAAACCCTGAAAAAAACAACGCTGAATAATTATGGCAAACACTACGTCCGACAAGTGGAAGGGGGTCACGGGAGGAGGCAGTTTTGGTCAGAGGGCGTTGATAAGCATCTTCCGTCACTGCGACGTCCGTGTGGGGTACGTGATGATGTACTTCGCGATGCCTTTTTACCTGATTTTTGCGGGCAAGGCGCGCCGTGCGTCTGTGCATTATTTCAGGTGGGTTTATGGTTACGGATATTGGAAGTCGCTGTGGTACTGTTGGTTGAGTTACATCAATTTTGGCAAGGTGATACTCGATAGGTTTGCGGTTTTTGCGGGTCAGAAGGATAGGTTCAAGGTCGAGGAAGACCGTATGGACTTGTTCAACGACCTTGTGGCGCAGCCTGGCGGATTTATGATGGTAGGCTCACACACAGGCAATTACGAAATTTGTGGCTACTTGTTGAGGCAGGACGCCAAGAAGATTTTCACGCTTGTTTTTGGCGGCGAAGGCGAGGTTTTGCAGCGTCAACGGTACGCTCAATGGGTTCAAAACAACGTCGAGATGGTTCCCGTGTCTGACGATATGTCGCATCTTTTTATCATCAACGAGGCGTTGCAGGAGGGCGGAATCGTTTCGATGCCCGCCGACCGACTTTTGGGCAGCGCAAAGAGCGTTACCTGCAAGTTTGGACAGGCTGTGGCGGATTTTCCCGTCGGCCCGTTTTCTGTGGCGGCGATAAGGGGCGTGCCGGTTTTGGCGGTGTTTGTTTTTAGGATGGCTACTTACCGTTACAAGGTGATTGTAAGGCGTATAGATGCCGACGAGAATATCCGTCCCGCAAAATTGAGGGCAGAATCGATGGCTAAGGAATATGTCAACTTGTTGTATAGTCAAGTGTCTGAAAACCAGTGCCAATGGTTCAATTTTTTTGAATTTTTTAGAAAAGAATAATATGGTAGAAATCATATCAGACAACGTCATTTCGCCGCTTGGCACTACGTCTGAGGGCAATTACCTCAGCGTCAAGGCGGGCTGCACGGGCATACGCACGTATGACTCGCTATTTGGCATCGACGGCAAGATTTCGTGCAGCAAGATTGACGACGCGCTGATAGACAGCGAGTTAAATGATGTTGTAGGTGCTGACGACCATTACACTCGGCTCGAAAAATTGGCGTTGATTTCCGCAACCAAAGCAATCCGCAATGCCATGATTGATGCATCGTCTCCCGATGTGAAATTCTATCTATCAACCACTAAGGGCAATGTTGGGCTGTTGGACGACGGCATCATCGATTCCCCAAAAATATATTTGCACAATACAGCGCGGCTCATCGCCAATCATTTCTGTAATCAAACAACCCCTCTCACAATTTCAAATGCTTGTATTTCAGGTCTTAACGCTATAATCACGGCGAGCCGCGAATTAGAGGCGGGGCGCATCAAATATGCTGTGGTTACAGGCGTTGATGTTATTTCAAAATTTGCGCTTGCGGGCTTTACGTGCCTCAAATCCTTGTCGCCCAAACCATGCCGGCCTTTCGACATCGACCGCAACGGACTCAACCTTGGCGAGGCTGTTGCCACCGTCGTCCTCAAAAAATCTGACGGCGAAGACAGTGGCTTCCGTTTCATCAAAGGCTCTATTCGCAACGACGCCTACCATATTTCAAGCCCGTCGCGCACTGCCGAAGGTTCGTTCAATGCTTTAAATGACATTCTGCAAGGTATTGACAAAGAAAAAATTGCATTCGTTAATGCGCACGGCACGGCGACATTTTTCAATGACGAAATGGAATCGGTTGCCATCGACAGGATGGGGCTCAACAATACGCCTGTCAACGCCTACAAAGGTTATTTTGGACACACGCTCGGCGCGGCGGGCGTATTGGAAACCATCATTTCCAAATATGCTATTCTCGATAGTACGGTGATTAAAACGCTTGGTTATGAGCAACTTGGCACGTCGCGCAAAATCAATGTCGCCGCCGAAAATTTTGGCACCGACAAGGAATATTTCGTAAAACTGATTTCTGGTTTTGGTGGTGTCAACGCCGCCGCATTGTTCAAAAAAGGAGGTGCAAGATGAGCAAGAATCATTTTTTTGCCTACTTAGACGAAGATACGAGCACGTATCTTGTTAAGGATGGTAGAAGATTTTTAGATAAGTCGCAAGTCGCTGATAGCAATTTTCTTACATCGCTTTATCGTACTCTTGACTTGAACTATCCAAAATTCTTCAAAATGGACGATTTGTCCAAGGCTGGTTTTTTGGTTACGGAGTTGTTGATGTCTGTATTGCCGTTTGAATTGGACAAAAAAAGCACTGCCGTTGTGTTTTTCAATCGTGAGGCTTCGCTGCACAGCGACAAGCATTTTGAGGAGACCATCAAGGATGCCGACAATTTTTTTCCGAGTCCGTCGGTTTTCGTCTATACGCTGCCCAACATTCTGAGCGGCGAGGTCTGCATACGGCACGGCTTTCAAGGTGAATCGGGTTTTTATGTTCTTGAAAATTTCGACGAAAAAGTCATTACAGATATTTGTAGCGATATGCTTGCCACCAATAGCGCGGTCATTTGCGGATATGTGGATTTTACGAGGGGGTATGCCTTTGCGCGGGCGGAGATTATGACGAAGGAAATATTAAATTCGAGCAAAAATGGTTAGGCTTTTGATATTATCGTTGATGCAATCGGCGTTGCTTGCGGCGGGTCAGGTGTTTCTGAAAATCGCTATGCAACGTGCGCCAAAATTTGCATTCAAATGGTTGATTATCAAGGATTACCTTACCAATTGGCCTTTTCTCTACTGCGGACTTTGCATGGGCGGCGCGTCGTTGCTATGGCTCTATATATTAAAGCATTACGAACTTTCGGTGGCTTATCCGCTGATAAGTTTCAGTTATGTTTTTGGAATGTTGGCGGCGGTGTTTGTGTTTCACGAGACAGTGCCTATGACGCGGTGGATTGGGTTGTTTTTGATAGTTGCAGGGACGTTTTTGTTGCTAAAATAGGAGGTGTGAGTTGGCGGGTTTGTTCTTGAAAATATACGATTTCTTCTCCATACGCAAATGGTTGCTGTATTGCTTGTTGGGTGTTGTTATCTTAATAAGTAGTTTATGTGCAATGCGTTTGCAGTTTGGCGAAGATATATCGGATTTTTTGCCCGTCGGCGAGGATTATTCAAGCGTCAATCGTTTTGTGTCGGAGGCGTCGGGCAATTCGCGAATAATGATTTTTTTCAGGGATGACGATACCACTTTTGATGCCAACCGCGTCGCCGAATGTATGGACGCATACGCGGCACATTTGATTGAGAACGACAATGCACATTTATTCGACGGATTTTCAGCCGGTTACGACGATTCCAAAATTTATGGACTGTCGAGTTTTATCCAGCAAAATATTCCTCTTTTTATTGACGACGACGATTATCTCCGCGCCGATTCGCTTATAAATCAACAACATACCGAAACCGCCCTTGCCACCGACAAGCGTCTTTTGACAAGTCCTGCGCCGTCATACGTGAAAAACGTTGTGAAAAACGACCCTCTCGGTTTGTTTGTTCACAAGTTGGAAGACTTGAAAAGTTTCAGACCCACAGAGTGTTACAGTTTTATCAACGGTCATATTTTTGAGCCGGAGATGAAGCGCGGCATCATATTTTTCGATTCGCCGACTGGAATGAGCGAATCAAACGTCAATGCCTTGATTGTAAGCAAATTGCAAGAAAATATCGCTTCCGTAACGGCTGACTATCCCGAAATTTCGGTTTCGGTGTTTGGCGCGCCGGTGATTGCGGTTGGCAATTCGAGCCAAATCAAGCGCGACACGTGGCTTACTGCGTTGATTTCTATGGTGTTAATTGTCGTGATACTTTGGTTTTCAATTCGCAGTGTGCGCAATCTATTTTGGATGACATTGACGTTGATTTTTGCATTCTTGGTGGCGGGCGCGTTGTCGTGGGTTTTCTTGGGCAAAATTTCGCTTATCTCGGTGGGAATCAGCGTGGTATTCACAGGCATCGCTGTCAATTATCCTTTGCATTTCATCACGCATCTCTATCATTGCGACAATATCCGCCATAATATGCGCGAAGTAGTTGAGCCATTGGTAGTTGGCAACATTACGACTGTTGCGGCTTTTTATGCGCTGATGTTTGCGGGATCGAGTGCGCTGCGAGATTTGGGATTTTTGGGTGGCACGTTGTTGGCGGCGAGCATATTGTTTACGTTGATTTTTTTGCCGCATTTCGTCTGCAAAATCGACGCGTCAACCGCTGAAATGTCGGGCAAGAGCCGATTGAATTTTGATTTTTCTTTTGATTTTCTCTGCAAAAAGTGGGTTGTGATTCCTGTCGTAATCCTGACGCCAATTTTGATTTACTTTGGATTTAAGACAGAATTTGACGGCAACTTGCGGAATATCAACTATATGACCGACGAAATGCGTGCGGAGGCCACTCATACTTTTGGCTTGTTGAACTCTGATACTACAATTTCGGTTTTCGTGACGGCTACCGGCTCCGATATGGAATCCGCGCTCCAAAATCACGAATCTTCATTGACGGTGATGGATTCGCTATTGGCTAACGGGCTGATAGTCAGCCACAGTGGCGTTGGCAATTATCTTCCGTCCATTAAACTCCAAAAAGAAAAAATCCAAAAATGGAACTCCTTTATGTCCGCACATCGCGATACAATCAAGCAATTACTCTCCCAAAACTTGCCCGAAGTGGGCATCAAGGAAAATGTTTTTGCCAACTTTAACGCCTTGATTGATAAGAATTTCTCTATCGTTGACAGTGCGGCATTTGCGCCGTTGATTGGTGATGCGCTCAGCAATTACGTCCACGCCGACGATAATGGAGTTGCGATTGTCAGCATCCTGAAAGTAAGGCCTTCGGACGCTCCGGCGGTGGTCTCGGCGTTGCAGCGCGATGGCGTGGTTGCATACGACGAACACATTGTTACACAGTCGTTTGCAAGTATGCTCAACGACAATTTTAATTTTGTGCTGTATGCGGCGGGATTCATCGTTTTTGTGTTCTTGACAATCTCATTTGGGCGGTTGGAATTGAGTTTGATTTCGTTTGTGCCGTTGACAGTGAGTTGGTTTTGGATTTTGGGAATTATGTATCTCTTTGATATTAAGTTCAATATCGTCAATATTATCCTTGCAACTTTCATTTTTGGGCAGGGCGATGATTACGCCGTCTTTATGACTGAGGGTTTGATGTACGAGTATGGTCGGGGCAAGCGTGTGCTCAAATCTTTCAAAAACAGTGTGGCTATCAGCGCGTTGATAATGTTTGTGGGCATCGGCACATTGATTTTTGCCAAACATCCTGCGATGTCGTCGCTTGGATTGATTGTCGTGATTGGAATGTTTTCGGTGGTGGCGGCATCGTTCATTTTCCCGCCGTTGTTGTTTGATTTTTTGACCAAAAAACGCGATGGCTCGTTGAGAGGTGCTCCTTATACGCTAAGGTCGATGCTCTCGTCAGGACTTTATTTTTTAGGTTTTATGACAGCTTGTTGTTTGCTGTATGTCAGGGCGTTGTTTATCAAAGGAAATCTTGACGGCAAGAAGAAATTTCATCGCCTTTTGCAACGAGTCGCCAAGATTACGCATCATATTCCCGGCGTGCCGTTCAGCGTTGACAATCCTCAAAATGTTTCGCTCGACAAGCCGTCGGTCATCATTGCAAATCATAGTTCGTCGTTTGATGTGCTGTGCCTATTGACGCTGCACCCTTATTTGTTGTTCGTTACCAACGATTCGCAACAGCACAACCCATTTTATGGCAAGATTTTGAAGCGGGCGGATTTTTATCCTGTGTCGGTCGGTTACGGAGTTTTGTCGGATAAATTGAGACCGTTTGTAGAGGCTGGATTTTCGATTGTGGTGTTTCCCGAAGGCACGCGCAGCACCGACGGCAAAATCCACCGTTTCCATCAAGGCGCGTTCTTTCTCGCTGAAAATCTTGGACTTCCAATTACTCCCGTGATGATTCACGGCGCGGGCGATGCCTTTCCGAAAGGCGAACTGATGATTCGCCGTGGCGCAATCAATATACAGATTTCGCCGACAATTCAGCGCAACGACAGTCGCCTTTTTGCTGACAATCAGTTGGCAACGTCGCGGAATTTCAGGCATTATTTTATGGATTTGTTTTCAAAATTTGCCGCCGAAGTCCGCACCGTCGATTACTGCAAAAACATCGTCCGTCGCAATTATATTTACAAAGGCTACGATGTATGGAAATCTGTAAGTAATAGTTTAGATGATTTTGTGTATTCTCCTGAAAATTACGCCAATCTTCATCAGATTGTTTTTAATAAATGCGGCTATGGAGCCACCGCTTTTTTGGTGGCGTTGATGCGCCCGGATGCGGAGGTTGTGGGTATTGACGACGAGGAGCATCTCGATGTCGCAAGAAATTGTCGGGAATTGCCGGGAAATTTGAGGTATGAGGTAATTTTTGGCAAGGAGAAATAAAAACTAATAGGGTTGCCGACGGGTTTGTGTGCTACATTAGTTCTTTCTGATAAATTGCCAAAATTGATAAAAATTATTTTTGGGGAATTTATCGGATGGACATTTCGCCAAAACTCGTAAAATAATTGTGTTTTCGCGAAATATAAGGGTTATACTTCGCCAAAATAGAGAAAAATACTGAGTTTTGGCGGATTGTTTTTGGGGGATGGTCGCGAAAAAATACAGTCGCCTCGAAAACGAAAATTCAAGACGGCTGTATTTATGTTTTATGCATCCAAGAATTAGAATTTGCTTTTTACAAGCCTGATTGCATCGCCGACAGTGTTGACTTTTTCACATTCGTCGTCTGCAAGCGTGATGCCAAACTCTTTTTCCACCAACATAATCAACTCAACGGTGTCGAGACTGTCTGCACCAAGGTCATTGGTCAGATGTGCGTCATCAACAACTTCACTTTCGTCCACACCGAGTTTGTCGGAAATGAGTATCTTGATGACTTCTGACAAGAACTCCGTTGTGTAAACATCCGAAACATTCACTTTGGGAAGGCTTTCCGTCTGATCGGGAATGTGGCTTTGGATGTCTTTGAGAAGAGATTCGGCTTTTTTGAGGTAATCGTCATCCAAATCATTTTTGTTATCTTTTACTTTCTTGATTTGTTCGATGCACTCGCGGCAGGTTTCCTGAGCCTCCAATACTTCACCATTGTTCAACAATGCATTTGCCAAATCGTAGAGCGCCTCCGCTTTGTCAATCGGCGTGTCGATGGTGTATGTGCCGTCTTCAAACAGGTCAAGACGATTCTTGTAGAAGAAAACGGCATCCTTTGTGAAATTTAAAAGTGTACACATATACGCTGCGTGTGCGAGGGCAAGTTTCTTGTTGTTGTCGTAGTGGGATCGCATCAATGCTTCTTCCGTAAAATATGACAATGCGGCGCGGTAGTCTTTGGTGTAGAATGCAATAGTGCCGAGTTCTCTCAGTATCGCAGGGACGGGTTTCAAGTCGCCATCCTTGCGGTTGATGGCCTCGCATTCCTTGAATGCGACGATGGCCTCCTGATACTTCTCCTGAGATTCAAGTATCAGTCCGTAGGTGTATTTCATATACGCGAGTTTGTCGGAATCCTCTATCTTGCTGTTGGTTTCGATAGCCTCCTCAATCAATTTTTGTGCGCAGAAATACTTTTCGCCGTAATATTTGGCGCGAGCAAGGTAGTAGATGGCATCGTCGAGAAGTTCGTTGTCCTCTATCTGACGCGCAATGTCCACAGCAGTCTCCAATACATGTTCCGCCTCCTGATATTCGTTAAGTTCCAAGAGGTTTGCGCCCTGCATCGTAAGGCAATGCACCACACCCGAGCCGTTTTTGATTTCGTGATACGCATCCACGCCCGACTTGAAGTATTCTACGGCGGCTTTATGGCTATCCGTATTCTCACCAAGGCGATAATACGTCTTGCCAATGCCAGTCTTGTCGCCCGCTTTGGTGAATAGTTCGAGTGCCTTTTTGTAGCATTGCTCTGCACTGTAAGTGGAATGGGAGTCGAAGAGTTCGCCCTTTTGTAAGTACGCATAGGCAAGTGCGGCGGTGTTGTCAGTGTGTTCGAGCATGTTGATGTTTTTCTGACATATTCCCAACGCGGTTACCGTCTCGCCTGCCTGAAAATACATTGTGGCAAGTTTGCCGTAGAGGTCAGCCATTTTGCCGACATCTCCACTGCGTTCTGCAAGTTGCAACTCTTGCATTGTGTCTTGTATTTCTGTATTCATATTCTTAGGTTTTAATGTTAGGTCCAAATATATCAAATCCACTAAAAAAATGCAAACTTTTACCGTGGATTTTTCTCCACACTATTTATTATGGATTCTTCATATTCCGCCAAGTCGCGGAAAAAGTTGTGGTGCAAGACGATTGAAATCTTTTCCAATTGTTCGGCATTGATGTATTTTCGTTCAAATATGTCGTAACAGGTGGTGCGCTCGCAGTTAATTTGTCTTGCGAACCAAGCCACGGTCTGTTGCTGTCGCGTGAGTTCGTCCCTGACGAGGTGTCCTAAATGAAAGTCGTTTTCCATATTGCATCGTTTTAGTTAAACAAATTGATGATTACCGATGCAAAATAAAAATTCCACTGCGCCAAAAATAAGCACAGTGAGAGATAATGTGTGAGCGACTGTTGTTTATTGTTGATATACGTTCATCATCTTCTTGACTTTTGCTGCAATTTCGTTCCTAAGCCATTCTGGGGCAATTACTTCAACACTTGCGCCAAATGACAAAATTGTTTGCTGGAAGTCAAATGCAGGTTGCAGATAATATTCGAAAATAGAATAGTCTTCGTGTACCTCAACTTCGTTTTGGGATGAGTGCAGAGGCAAGGAACGGAAAAATTTTTGTTGGTTGTCCTTGACTTTCAGCCTCACAATTTCGGGATTCACCACTCCCGCAATGATGCCGTAACAAGTTGCAAAATAATCTTCTGCCGAAAACCCAACAGGAATTTCAAATTTTTTGTTAGAGATTTCAAGTGTCAGGATTCTGTCGAGCGCATAGACGCGGATTTGTCCATCAGACTTTTGCGCCGTGACATACCAACGTTGATGTGAGATTTTCAGTGCCAATGGCGCAATTGAGAGAGTTTCGTCGTAATCGCGCCAAAAACTTCGATGAACGACGACAATGAGTTTGTTCTCGCGCATAGCCCTGATTATAGGCACAAGGAAACGATGTCCCGACGGTATGTCTTCAAACAGCACCCTGTTTTTCAGGTGCTTGGCTTCGGCAAGCATATTATTGACGGCAAAATTTCCAAGCAACCAACGCCTGATTTTCCCGTTTTGAAAATCGTTGGCGTCCTCAATGGAATATGTATTGTCGCTCTTGTTGCAGACGATGTTGAGATCAAAAATCATTTCGATTTCCTTGCGGTGGTTGTCGAATGTTTTTCGCGGAATTCCCTTGCCGTCATATAGATAGCACTCCGCCCACTTCTCGTTGAGTTGGCGGAGAGTGATTTTCCCCGATTCGTAAATCGTTGTTACCTCCCAAAAGTATTTGGAGAAAAGATTCTTGGACATAGGTTTGATATTTTTAGGCAAAGATAATGTTTTTTTTCAATATTGAATTATATTTTTTCAACCACACTTTCTTCATATTCCGCCAAATCGCGGAAAAAAATTCGATGTAGCACTATTGAAATTTTCTCCAACTGTTCGCAGTTGACAAACTTGCGGTTGAATATGTCGTAACAAGTGATGCGGTCGCAGTTGATATTGTCTGCAAACCATGTTACCGAGTGTTTCTGACGGTAGAGTTTGTCGTGGATAATGTGTCCGATGTGGATGTTTTAGTTCATAAAGTACTTTTTATTGACTTCCGTTTTCTTAGCGATATACACAAAAAAGCGTGAAACCGTTTCTTGTGTGCTTACACGGAAATTGGGGCATCGCCAAACGCCTTTGGACATCTATAAGCACGAAACGGTTTACGCTTATACAGCGTGAACCATCGCCGCTTATTCCGATGTTCCTAAAAGATTTGGCGATTTTCAGTTTTCGGAAATAAGAGCGTAAAGTCTTATTATTTAATATGTTAATTTATGTTTATCTTTAAAATTTCGTGTAAAGGTAGTTATTTTTCAAATATTTCCCCCAATTTTTTTTGCACTGCAAAATAAAATCCCCACTGCGCCAAAACAAAGCACAGTGGGGAAATTGCAAATACAAGTTATGTTTACTTTTTTTTGCTTTTCAAAATGTCCTTATAATTGCCACTAATGAACGACTCATAAAACTCTATTTTAGAAGAAAAATAAGAACCATTTTTTGTGTACTCTTTGTTTAGTCCTATATTGTTGTCAATTAGGAAGTTGACGATATAATCATAGTAAGGTTTGTCTTTTTTTTGTCTTACCCAATCGATTAATTGATGACGGTACTGGTTCACGCCAGAATAATCAGTTGCTTGACCGCCTTGCGCAACATTTAGCACGTTGGAAAGAGAAACGTTACTGATATCTTTCTGAAAATTGACTTCTGAAATAGACTTTCTGTTTCTGTCAAGTTCATTTTTTACTTGTCGTAATTCTTCTTCTGCTTGTTTTTTCGCATTTAACTCATCAATACGTCGATTAATTTCTGTGGAAAGAATCGCTTCTCCTTTACAATAAAACGAAACAAACTCATCTTCTGATTGAAATAAATCTTTATATTTATTGTATGTCGCAGTATAATAATTTTTTATTTTTGCTTTTGCTATTTGGTACGCTTCTTCAATGTATTTAACTTTTGTTTGGTAAACACTCTCAATCGTCTCTCCGTTAGTAACATCACCATCCACAATATATTTGGAATATTTGGACAATGTCTCTTCGGTGGCAATGTAAGGTGATGAGTGCCGTGCATATCGTTCAAATAGTTGGTTATAGGCTGAATCCAAAGTATAATGAAGAATATTATATTCGTTTTGAGCCAATACCTTATCGATTCTACTTATTTCAGCCTCTATGCATAGATTCAGACTGTCAACTATTATTCTTTTTTGTTCCTCGATGGCAATTGCCACTTTGTTGTAATCAAATACATGACCTTTCAGATACTTATCAAATAGGACAATGTCAAACTCCTGTAATCTCAAATCATCGTACTTGATGACAACATTACCGGAGCCTTCTGGTTCATTTTTTAGTGTCCATATTTCACTTTTTGTTTCAAATGTAAACACGTCTGGTATGAAATCTTTGCCATCGGTTTGTAAGGTTGAGATGTCGTAACTAAAAGTAAGACCACATTGCAAGTCCAACGTAAAATTACCATTATTGTAGTAGGGGAAATCTCCGTAAGAACTGCAATTTTCCTTAAGGCTTTCTGCATAATCGGGAGGACAATTTTCCAAATAATGCCCCCAACTATTTTCTTTGATTTTGTCATAGAAATTCACGTATAGTTCTTGCTTGTCAGCATTGTACTTTCCAAACTCGAATGTCCATGGGTTTTCTATCACAAATTCCCGGATGTGATTATAGAGTTTTTCATCAAATACTGTCGCAGACTCGTTATTCAAACGATCTTCATATTGCGCCGTTGTTTCGTATTCGCCTTTCGTACCCCACTTTACAAACTCGAGAACGGCATCCCATTTTTGTTTTCCGAAATTGGTTTTTCGTTCTTCTTCTACTCTGTAATCCGCTTGTTCTCTTGGCGTCATCAGTTTTCTTGCCTCTGCATACTCTTTTTCCATCTGAGCAAACAGAGTTTCTATGTTTTTGCCTGTTTTCATAGCATAGTCCAAGGCTCCGATTTTCAGATAGTTCTTGGCGTTTTCATACACGCCAATCATATTCATTTCAAAATTGGACATCGGGTATCCAGGGCAGAACAGATTCCAATACTTTTTGAAAATCTGTGCGCATTTGGTCTGGTATGCGGTTTGTGAGAACGCCACGGACGAAATCACAATCGCGATGAATAGTAGAATTATCTTTTTCATTATCAACATATTTTATTGGTTAGAACATGTTTTCAAAACTTTCTCCGGCGAGTTCTTTGAGTTCATCATATTTCATAAACTTCTGTGACATCTTGTCCATATACTTGTCGTCTTTGCCAACATATATAAATAGGTTAAGCGTTACATGGTCAAGGAAATAACTCAAGTACTGCTTGGGGTTATAGACCCACGCCATATAATGACCATCAGACTTAATGCCATGACCAAAGTAAGGTCCAAACTCATCAACATCAAAAAGTTCTTTTTCGTAACATACATATTCAATGTAATCAGCAACATATTTGTCCACTACATCAATATCGACATCGTAATTGAATTTCAGGTACAGACCAGTTGCCTTAATCGTTGCCGATGTATTTTTACCGTTTTTCAAATCAGAATCACACAGCCAAAAATTATTGGCTTCCACCACACCTTTTATATTAACATTAGCAGGATAGAATACATATTGCTTGTCGTATGTGGGATTTTCCAATTTTTTTGCAGCCGAAATTTTCTTGCCAATGTTCTCAGATTCTGCCACGCTATTTTGGAAAACAGCCTCGTTGAAACTCATTCTCGGCGCTGTGCTACCTGATGTCGCAGTTTTCTTTACCGATACTTGGAACCTATCGGGAATATTTAGGTCGGCGAATTGAGGATTGATTTCATACTTGCCTTGCTTGTTGATGAAGCCAAATTGTCCGCTATTAGAAACAGCCGCCAATTCTCCATAAAACATTGAAGCCCAGTCGAATTGTGGATTAATAACAATTTTGCCATCCTTGTCAATATACCCAAATTTGCCATTCTGTTTTACTGAACACAATGAGCCTTTGAAATCCCAACTTTCTTCATACTGCGGATTAATCACAATTTTGCCGGTTTGGTCAATAAAACCGTATTTGCCACCTTGTTTTATACGGCAAAGTCCCTCGCTGAAAGAGCTTACTTCTTCAAACTGAGGATTAATTACATATTTGCCATCCTTATTGATGAATCCCCATTTGCTGCCATCAGAAACTGCACACAACCCCTCACTGAAAAACGATGTACTTTGGAATTGCGGTGAAATTACGACATTACCCTTTATGTCGCAGAATCCGAATTTGCCATCCTGAATAACACCAACAAGTCCCTCTTTACATTGGTAAAAACCACTGTTATATGTAAAGTCAATGGCAGTCGTGCCGTCTGTTTTGATATAGCCAACTTTTCCATCTTTTGTTACCAAGGCAATCGAATTGGAGAAAATACCTGCCTCATTGACATTATCTTGCTGCTCAAATTTTGTCTTGCCTTCGGTGTCAATGCAAATGAACTTCTCGTCATCTGTTGAAACAAAAGCAAGACCTTCGCTAAACCTTGTTCCATCTTGATAGATAGCATTGATGACCAACCGTCCTTCCTTATTTATATAACCGATTTTTCCATTGGATTTAACACGCGCAAGTCCATCGAAGAAACATTCTGCCTCCTCGAATTGGGGATTAATCACCCATGCACCATTATGGTCAATGTACCCCCAAGTGTCAACTTGTCTGACTGGAATCAAGTCATAATCTACATCTTGCGTACTGCTACAAGCATATAAAATGAGGCTTGCCAACATGCCAAGAATGAGCATTGTGTTTTTACTAATCATAGTCATTTGTTGATTTTTTAAGTTAATAATTTACGTCTCAAAATTATATACTAATTTCTTTTACAACAAGGAATAACCGTGGATTCTCGACTACACTTGTGTATGATTTCGCACCACACTTTCCTCAAATTCCGCCAAGTCGCGGAAGAAGTTGCGATGCAGGGCGATTGAAATCTTCTCCAACTGTTCTGTATTGATTAATCTACGCTCAAAGATGTCGTAACAGGTTGTGCGTTCGCATTGT
This sequence comes from Bacteroidales bacterium UBA3824, assembly GCA_002393195.1. Taxonomy (GTDB): domain Bacteria; phylum Bacteroidota; class Bacteroidia; order Bacteroidales; family UBA3824; genus UBA3824. The sequence goes on from DGIK01000091.1 coordinate 84,325, forward strand.
ATCTGCCGCGCAAACCAAGAAACTGTGTGCTGTTGTCGGTCGAGTTCCTCTCGGATAAGGTGTCCCAAATGAAAGTCATTCTCCATGTATAGATTGTGTTGCGAGCCCGACACCTTATTATATAGGCACAAAAAAAGCGTGAAGCCGTTTCTTTCTCTCAATTATGCCTATCATCTTGTCGAGGTACCCCTACCTTTGTGTCTAATAAGCACGAAACGGCTCACGCTTATGTAGCGTGAACCTTATTCGCAACTTACTCCGACACAATGTTTACTTGGGGTGTTTCGACAAGCGGAATAAGAGCGTAAAGCCCAATATGTTAATATTATATGTTCCTATTTTCGTGTTTGGGTTCAATCCTACCTAAACACGAAACAAAGGTACAATTTTATTTTGTTTCGGTAAAATGTTTTTTTTGACATAAACCAAATTACTTCCCCGCTAAGTGTTTTGCCTCCTTCAACTCTTTTTGCAACAGTTTGATACGTTTTTGTAGTTGTTCTTGCGTCGGAAGTACATCTTAGGAAAGAGAGAAAGGCAATGCAAATTCTCCACCAAATTGGTGGATTTTTATATCGTCAATTTCTGCAATGGGGTGTTGTAGTTTTGTCTCCTTAATTATTGCTCCAACTTGTATCAAGTTGAGGCACAGAAAATTGTAATTCTCCAACGAGCCGTTGAAGAATTGTAGGTTTTTATTCCATACCCTCATACAACGCCACTGGTCCTAAATGCCACAATTTCGTTTCTTCGTTCTCCAAACGTGAATAAATGTCTGAATTGTAAATCTCCTCAAAGGCATCAACGATGTTTATGTTCTTATCTTCCGACAAAAAATCAACCATACGGCTCGTTTTTGACGGCAGAAATAGATACAAATTGTCTTGTGTAACTGTCAAATTCATAGTATTATGCCTTTAAATCCATTATATCTAATCAAATTCAACGCCTTTGTCGTATGAAAAAGGTATTGGTCAACAAGTGTGTATGTCTTCAATTCTTTTATAAGTTCTGACTTGTCCAACACTCCACCCTCATACAATGCAAATGCTGCATACACTCGGTCGATTTTACGATTTCTAAACTACCGTGATACAATTTCATAACTTCCTTTCTCCTTCCTTATCCTAATGAATTTGTCGATGTCTTCCAAAATCCATTGTTTGCTTTGTGTGTGCAGTATTTCAAAATGCTCCACCAAATAGTCCAACACACCATAACTTTTCAACATACGCATTGCATCCCGCCCGCTGAGGTTGTGGGCGTGTTTGTATTGTTCTATGCAAAAAGCAACAAAATACGACACATTATTATTCTGTGCACCCATTGAAATTGGAATTAAATTTAAAAACAGAGCCGCAAATTTAATCTCTGCGGCTCTGTAAATTAGTCAATTGGTAGTAATTAACACCCTACTACTCTGCCGAATAGTCCATTGCCGCGTAACGCTTGTAGTTTGCGTAACGCTTCTGGGCTGCCTTCTTGGCGGCGTCGTAGAGTTCCTGAGCCTCTGCCGGGAACGACTTGGCGAGAGATGCGTAACGAACTTCGCCGTCGAGGAATGCTTGGAAGTTGTCCCAATTAGGCTCCTTGCTGTCGAGCTGGAACGGGTTCTTGCCTTGAGCTTCGAGTTCGGGGTTGAACCGCCACAAGTGCCAGTAGCCACATTCAACAGCCTTGGCCTCCTCAGCCTGGCTCTTGCCCATGCCGCCCTTGGCTTT
>DGIK01000152.1 GCA_002393195.1 Bacteroidales bacterium UBA3824
TCCATTGTGTTGAAGTTGAAAGCGGGGATGGCGTAGCCACCCTTAACTGCCTTCTTGAACATTTCCCTTGTGTTAACAAGGCCTAATTCTTTGTATGATACCATAATTTATAATGTGTTAGAATGTTTTTCACAATTCGAGCGCAAAGGTAATGTTTTTTGCGGAAAAGTGCAATTATTTATGTAAAAAATTATTGCGGCGTCGCCACGGCTATCCCTGTAAACTTCCTGATGCCCATCAGATACTGTGCTATCGGTGTCGGGGAAATGGTGGTCTTATGGTCGGTGGACGATGCGTGGTACATCCTCAATGCGCCTTTGGAGTCCCTTACGGCAATGCCTACGTGCGCAAAGTCGAGCCCCGGCGTGCTTGTCGTTATAAAAATAAGACTGCCGCTCGGTATCTTGTCGGCGACGGCGGCTATCTGTGATTTTGGGATATAAAATGCGTGATGGTCGTTGAGCCATTGTTCACGGGTGCGGATTGAGTCGGTGGCGGCGGCGTTGCCGTTGAGATGCTTGTAGAGGTGGCTGTGCGTTGACATAAAGTCTATTTGATTGGGTAATTCTACGCCGCCGAGGTCTTTGGTGATGTCGGTGATGTTGCCACGGAGGGCGTTGTCGGCTATCCAATCGGTGGAATAATGCAGCCGCGTGCAGTAGCCGGTGTTGCGTCCGTCGTGGTAGCGGAGGTTTTCTATTGTGCGGTAGAAGTTTTCAAATGACGGCTCCTCGCTGCCCGCGTCCTTTGCGAGCGCAAGGCAGGTCTCCTGGAATGTTACGCAGTCAAAGCGTTTGAGGTCTATAACAATATTTTCCTCGTTGCCCTCGTCCAATGTGCCGCCTACGTATGGACGCCCCAAGAGGCTTTTGGCGGCTTCCACAATGCGGGATTCAATGTCGGGGAGTGCGCGGAGTTTTGAGGAAATCTTATTGTACTCTTGACGTGCGGGATGCGCCGAGAGGTCGGGCAAGGTGGTGTCGGGGGTGTTCAGATGATTGATTATCCTACGGTAATATACATTGTCGCGGTTTTCGGGCGGGATGGAGTCGGCGAGTTGACGCAGCGTAGTGTGCGGCATATCGTACATCAAGTGCGAACTCAGGATGTAACAGGCTATCGGATGCTGTATGTATTTTTGGATAAATTGGCGTTGCAGCCCGTCCGCCTCGCGTTTTATCTGCCTGCGCTCCTCTTCGAGCCGCTCTATCATCACAGTGTCAAAGTTGTGGTAGGCGTTTTGGAGCATTTTCATATTGCCTGATTCCTTGTAACTATACACCTTGATAGATTGCAGGAAATCGTTGAATATTTTGTTGGATTCGGAGCCGTTTACGATGCTGCGGCTCGGTTTCGCATTGTTGATTTCGATGTCGATGTGCGAATTTTCCACGAATACAGGCAGATAGTCGGAGAGGTTGTCGATGTAGATGTACATAAGTTCGGGATGTTGGAGGCTGCCTTTGAGCCGTCCTTCCTGCATCTCAAACCTTGTGGAATCCACGATGGCAAGCCCATTGTCGGTGTCGCGGTACAGACGCGCCATAAGGTTGTTGCAGCCCTTGCCGGTGAGGGCTATATCAAAGGTGTTGCCGGAAGTGTTGTCGCTGTTGCCCTCGGCGCACGAGAGTAGCATCGCGGCGGCTATTGATAGTATTGCGGTGAGTGGTTTCATCATAATTTATTTAATTGATGGCAAAATTAGTTTATATTTATTGTAATTGCCAAATTTTTTAATGCAAAAGTGGTCTGTTTTTTGCAAAATGTTTGTCAAAGTTACCATTTTAATCAAACGACAACAAAACATTTGCAATATGGACTTCAAGAATCCCAAATTAGAAAGGGCGTTGCTGATACTTGTATATGCGCTCACGTTTCTCGTGGTGGCGTATGTGGCTGTTAGCCTTTTTGTACAGGCTACAGACAATGGCGCGGAAGCCGTTGATTCCGCCTATAAAGCCGAGATGAGGGAGAATTACGGCAACTATCTCCCCGAGCTGCCCGATTCGCTTACATTTTGTGGCGAGCGAGTGCCGCTCGAAGATTTTGACGTGCGCGAAGCCCTCGACGCAGAAATTATAAAGGTGATGTATTGGCATTCGCAGATGTTCATATACTTAAAACGTGCCAACCGTTATTTCCCGACCCTTCGCCGCACCCTCGCCGAAAACAATATGCCAGAGGATTTCCTGTATCTCTGCGTTGCTGAGAGCGGTATGGATCACGTGGTGTCGCCCGCCAAGGCTGTTGGATTTTGGCAAATATTGGAATCCACGGGCAAGGACGGCGGATTAGAAATCAATGCAGAGGTTGACGAGCGTTACAATATCGAAAAATCCACCAAAGTCGCCTGCAAATATCTCCGTCAGGGCTACAACAAGTTTGGCAGTTGGACTATGGCTGCGGCGGCATACAACTGTGGACAGGCAGGTTTGCAAAAGTTGGTGGACAATCAGGGTGTCAATTCGTATTATGACCTGCGCAATTACACCGAGACCGGGCGTTATGTGTTCCGCATACTTGCATTGAAACTCGTGATGCAAAACCCCGAAAAATACGGCTTTGTCTATAAAGAGAAAGACCTCTACCCCGAGATTAAGACCCGCACCATCGAGGTTGATACCGCCATCACCGACCTTTACGAGTTTGGAAGGCAGCAGTGTGTCAACTACAAAATGTTAAAAATGCTTAATCCTTGGCTTCGCGACACCAAACTCACCAACCGTCACGGAAAAAAGTACCAAATCAAAGTTTTGGACCAGCAGATGCGCGAAACCACATACAACAGCAAATAAGCATTGTAGCACATCGTAAGGCATATTGAGACAACAATGTAAAAAAAATTTGCAAATAAACTTGCATAATCCAAATACAATGTGTAATTTTGCGGCAAGGGATAGGGGACACCAAAGTCCCCTATTTTTATCGCAAAAAAATATGGTTTCAGCAGAAGCAATCCGGCAGTTGGTGGAGGAGAATCCGTCGCTGTCCAAATTTTTTGTAGTAGATGTCAAGGTATCCAAAGACAACAACATCGTTGTAAAGGCGGATACCGACGAGGGCATCACTATCGACGAGTGCGGCGAATTGAGCGCGGCAATAGAGGCGTCGCTCAATAGGGACGAGGAAGATTTTGACCTCGAAGTGTCGAGTCCGGGGCTCAGCGAGCCGCTCAGGATTCCGCGCCAGTACCTCAAAAACATTGGTCGCGAGGTGGTCGTGGAGACCATCGACGGCGAAAAACTAAGAGGCACGATAGCCACAGCGGGCGACACGTCCTTCACGCTCGAGGAGACTCACACCGAGCGTCAGGGCGGCAAGAAAGTGAAAGTGCAGGTGCAGACACCATACAACTATTGCGACGTAAAATATACTAAGATTAAAATTGCGTTTTAAACAAACAATATCAGGCGGAAAAATATGGAAATCAACAATCTGATAGAATCCTTTGCCGAGTTTAAGGAGCAGAAAAGCATCGACCGCGCCACAATGATGCGCGTGATAGAGGAAGTATTCAGGAGCATCCTCGCAAAGAGGTTTGGCACCGACGAAAACTTCGACATCATCATCAACATCGACCGAGGCGACCTCGAGATATGGCGCAACCGTGTCGTTGTAGAAGACGGCGACGTGCAGGATCCCAACCTCGAGATTTCGCTCTCCGAGGCCAAGAGCATCGATTCCGACTATGAAATCGACGAGGAGGTTACGGACGAGGTGAAGTTTCAGGACTTCGGACGCCGTGCCATACTCACGCTGCGCCAAAACCTCACGGCTAAGATTATGGAATTTGAGAAGGAGAAACTCTACGAAAAATACAAAAACCGCATCGGCGAGGTAGTTACAGGCGAGGTATATCAGGTCTGGAAAAGAGAAATCCTTGTACGCGACGAGGACGGCAACGACCTCTCGCTCCCCAAGCAGGAGCAGATTCCCACCGATTTCTTCCGCAAGGGCGACACCTTGAAGGCTGTCATCAGCAATGTAGAGATGAAGAACGGCACGCCGAGCATCACCCTGTCGAGGACATCGCCAGCCTTCTTGGAAAGGCTCTTCGAGATGGAAGTGCCGGAGATTCTCGACGGCTTGATTACCATCAAGAAGATAGTACGCATACCCGGCGAGCGCGCCAAAGTGGCTGTGGAGAGCTACGACGAGCGCATCGACCCCGTAGGCGCGTGTGTAGGTATGAAGGGTTCGCGCATACACGGCATAGTACGCGAATTGCGCAACGAAAATATCGACGTTGTGCCCTACACCAACAATATTCCGCTCTTTGTACAGCGCACCCTCTCGCCCGCCAATATCAACGACATCCGCGTTGTGGAGGCAGAGAAGAAGGTGGAGGTATATCTCGACCCCGAGGAAGTATCGAAGGCCATCGGCAAAAACGGCAGCAACATCAAGCTCGCCGGACAGCTCACAGGCTACGACATCGAGGTATTCCGCGACATCGAAGAAGGAGCAGAAGACGACGTGGATCTCAAGGAATTTGCCGACGAGATAGAAGGCTGGATCATCGACACCCTCAAGTCAATCGGCTGCGACACCGCACGCGACGTGCTCAACATCCCGCGTGAGGAACTCATCCGCCGCACCGACCTCGAGGAGGAGACCATCGACGAAGTTATCAAGATATTTAAGGAAGAATTGGAGCAGGAGTAGCACAGGCTGCACAGCCCGCTTACCATTGCATAATTGAACTTACTAACTAACTTTAATTTGCTTATGCCAGTAGAAAAAGAAACAAGATTAAACAAAGTAGCCAAGGAGCTCAGCGTGGGAGTTAATACTATTGTGGATTTCTTGAAGAAAAAGGGGTATGATGTTGACAGCAACCCCAATTCTAAGATTACCGCAAAGCAGTATGAACTTCTACAGCGCGAGTATGCCTCCGACCAAATGGCTAAAAAATTGAGCGAAAGGGAGGCGGAGATCGAAAAAGAACGCAGAAGAGCAATCAATGCTGAGAACAAGGCAAACAAGGCTGCCAACTCTAATCAAGTTTCTTCTTCTGACTCAAAGGAAGCGAAAGTGCTTGACTCCAACCAGAGATTCAACAACAACCAAAAGCCCCAAAATCAGCAACGCAACGACAAGCACCGTCAAAAATATCAAGAGCCTGCCATCCCCAAGGTGATAGGCAAGATAGATTTGAGTACACTCAATACCAAGACACGCCCCGACAAGAAATCGTCGTCGTCGGGACAGGACAACAAGCCGCGTCAGCCGCAGCAACAACAGCCGCAGCAACAGCAGCCAAAGCCCGACACTTCTACTGTAGCACAGAATTCGGCACAGAATGTAACCACACAACAGCCTGCCAAATCCCCCGAACCGGATGCCGCCGCCACCAACAGTGCAGCACAGTCGGCAAGCACGGAGATTTTCAGGCCGGGGATGGTGCAACTCAGTGGCCCGCGCATCCTCGGCAAGATAGACCTCGAGGACAGCAAGAAAAAGAAAAGACGCAGCCGCCGCAAGCGCATCGACAAGGAGCGCGTGGACATCAACGAGGCCGCCGCACAGCAGAGCGACAAGAAGGACGGCTCGCGCAAAGGCGACAAGAAGGGCGACAAAAACAAAGGCGACAAGAAGAGCGGCGACCGTGGCAAATCGCAGGACAAGCAACAAGAAAAGCAGGGCAAGCGCAACAAGCGTCAGCAAAACATTCAGGAAATCAGCATCGAGGACATCAACAAGCAAGTAAAAGAGACCCTCGCTAAATTCCAGAAGACCAAAAACAAGGCTGCCATCCGCCGTCATGACGAGCGTGTGGAAGACAAGAAGAGAATGTTGGAGGAGCAAAAACGCGAGGAACTCGAGCAAAAGACGCTCAAAGTTACCGAGTTTGTAACCGCCAACGAACTTGCATCCCTTATGGATGTCCCTGTAAGCCAGATTATTTCGGTATGTTTTGACCTTGGCACCATCATCTCTATCAATCAGAGGCTCGATGCCGACATCATCACCCTCGTGGCATCCGAATTTGGATTTGACGTAGAATTTATCGGCAAGGACGACGACAGCAAGAAGAACACCCGCGAAGAGGACAAGCCCGAAGACCTCCAGCCCCGCGCACCTATCGTGGTGGTGATGGGACACGTGGACCACGGCAAGACCAAACTCCTCGATTATATCCGCAAGACCAACGTAATATCCGGCGAAGCGGGAGGCATCACACAGGCCATCGGTGCTTACAATGTAACGCTCAACGACGGCAGGCACATCACCTTCCTCGACACCCCGGGACACGAGGCGTTCACCGCAATGCGTGCGCGTGGTGCCAAAATCACCGACATCGCGGTAATCGTGGTAGCGGCAGACAGCATGGTGATGCCGCAGACCGAAGAGGCTATATCCCACGCACAGGCAGCGGGAGTGCCTATCGTATTTGCAATCACCAAGATAGACCTTCCCACAGCCAATGTAGAAAAGATAAAGGAAGACCTTGCCAAACACAACTTCCTCGTGGAAGATTGGGGCGGTCAATACGGCTGCGTGGAAATTTCGGCTGTTACAGGACAAAACATCGACAAGCTCCTCGACCGCATCCTCCTTGAAGCAGAGATGCTTGAGCTAAAGGCCAATTTCAACTGCCCGGCAGAAGGCTCTGTCGTGGAATCCACCCTCGACAAGGGTCGTGGCTATATGGCTACGGTGATTGTAGAGCGCGGCACATTGAAGATAGGCGACATCATCTGTGCCGGAAGTCATTCAGGAAAGGTGAAGGCCATCTTCAACGAGCGTGGCAAAAATATCAAGGAAGTACGTCCTGCCGAACCCGCATCGGTGCTCGGTCTCGACGGCTCTCCCGTGGCTGGTGACAAATTTGAGGTAATGAAGGACGAACGCAGCGCACGCGACAAGGCGTTGCAGCACGAGCAACTCACACGTGAGATTGGCTTCCGCACCAAAAAACACCTCACCCTCGACGAAATCGCAAGGCGTATCAAACTTGGCAACTTCCAGGAACTCAATATTGTGCTCAAGGCCGATGTACAAGGCTCTGTGGAGGCGTTGCAAGATTCGCTCGAACAACTCACCACCGACGAAATCCAGGTCAACATCCTCTCCAAAGGCGTGGGACAGATTTCGGAAGGCGACGTGTTATTTGCGTCGGCGTCCAACGCCATCATTATCGGTTTCGATGTGCGCCCGTCGTCAAATGCCAAGAAACTCGCCGAGAAGGAGCAAATCCAGATTAAGACATATTCCATTATCTACGATGCCATCAACGACATCCAAGACGCCATGAAGGGCATGCTTGCACCGGAAACCAAGGAAGAAGTGTGCGGTATGGCGGAAGTGAAGTCGGTATTCAGAATTTCCAAAGTGGGCAACATTGCCGGCTGCCTCATAGTGGAAGGCAAGGTGCTCAGGTCCAACCAAGTGCGCGTAATCCGCGACGGCGTGGTGGTTCATTCGGGCAAGATTGCCGCCTTGAAGCACTACAAGGACGACGCAAAGGAAATCAACATGGGTATGGAATGTGGTATCTGCATAGAGAATTACAACGATTTCCAAGTAGGCGACACATTGGAAGCATACGAAGAAAAGATTGTTGAACGATGATTTTCAATAGTTTTTCCGCAGAATGAATTTTTGGCACGTTATATGAAAAGAGACGGGTAAAGGAGCAAGCAAGGTGGCAGGTTCCTTTACCCGTTTTTTTAGTACAAATCCTTTAATATGTATATAAGATCGTGAAAAAGAGACTTTTGACCATAGCAGCAGTTGCTCTCACATTAGGAGCTTACGGACAGAGAATGGACTTCAATTCATTGACAGCTGACATAGACCCGGAGACAGAACTCCCTGCGGCTGCCAAGGCAATAGATACAGTGAATACCAACGACAAATACAAGAAGATTGTCCTTTTTGAAGATTACACGTGGAAATACATCGAACTTGAACGCCCCAACATCTCCGACGAAGATTTTCAGGACGCCTGGGAGCAGGAGCAGATTCACGCCTACACCGACGTTACATTGGCATCGTTGCCCTCTGAAGTAGATTTGTTGCTTACTGACAGCCTTCACGGTTGGGCGTGTCCCATCAAAGGGCATGTAACTTCGGGCTGGAAATTCCGCCGTCATCGCGACCACAAAGGCACCGACATCGCCCTCACTACCGGCGACACCATCCGCGCAGCCTTCGATGGCAAAGTGCGCGTAGTACGCGAAGTGGCTGATGCAGGCGGATATGGCAACCTGATTGTTGTACGCCACACCAACGGTTTGGAAACTTATTACGCACACCTCTCCAAGCACCTTGTAGAAGAAAACGAACTTGTAAAGGCTGGCGAAGTCATCGGACTTGGCGGCAGCACTGGACGCAGCACCGGTCCTCACTTGCATTTTGAGGTTCGTTATATGGGCAAACCATTCGATGCAGAGCGCATTTTTGATTTTCCAAATGGTCAACTCCGCGACACATTGTTCACCTTGAAAAAACATTATTTCAACATCTATTCGCATTACGGACAGACCGACAAAGAATCGTCGCAGACCACAGAGCGCGTAGTCCATATCATCCGCTCCGGCGACACCCTCGGCGCACTCGCCCGCAAATACCACACCACAGTAGCCCGTCTTTGCAAACTCAACGGAATCTCCGCAAACAAGACATTAAGACTCGGACAGAGGATTGTGGTAAGGTAACTTTCAGGACTTGGTTCCCAAAGATTGATATTTAAACATCACAAAATACCCCCGAAGGGGCAAAATAAAAAAGGCGTGGGTGCAAACCCCGCCTTTTTTTGTTTGATATAATTCATATTTATATAATTACGAATTATGCATTATTAATTATGCATTATGAATTATGCATTATGAATTATGCATTATTAATTATGCATTATTAATTATGCATTATGCATTGTGAATTATGAATTATGCATTATGCATTGCTAAAAGTGTCTCGATTGCACGTGATGTTTTTTCATCTCTTGGTCGATGTTGTTGAGATTGCGGAGGAGGCGTCTGCCGGTGGACGAATCAAATTCGTTGATTAGGCGGTTGAGGTATTCGCGGCTTACGTCGAAGATTTCGAGGGCGTAATACAGTTGGGCGAGGTTATATACCATATCCGCTTTGGCTTTCTTTTGCTTTTTGTTGGTGGCGGAGAGCGATTTTTCTATCTCCTTAAAATGCTCTATCCACGGCTGCAATTGCCTGATTGTTGGGGCGAGGCTGCCGTCCAACGGAATCGAGTTGATGATGTTTTTGATTTCGGTGCGCGCACTCTGATGCTTGGCGTAATAGGGGCTTTTTTTGGAATTGAAAAACGCGATTTTGATATGGTCGGTGGTTGGGTAATAGACGTACTCCGGCACAAGTTTTCCGTTGATTTCTTCAATCGTGTTGTAGAGTTCGGTGCGAACTATCTTTTCTACAAATACTTCCTTGTTTTCCCTTACGAAATCGTGGCAATCTCGCGGACTGCGAAAACTCTTGTCCATCTTGAATGTGTTGATGGGCGGTCGGTGCGTGAAAACATCGACGTTGGTGAAAGTTTTGCGCGTTTCGTTGGTCTCCAAAACGTATTCTATCACCATCGAATAATCTATGGACGGCGAGAAATAATCCACCGGCACAAATTCGCCGTGATGCCTCTCTTTGATTACAAACTTGTCTTCGTGGATGGCTTCGATGAGGAAGTCGTAAGCATTTACGGTGATGCGGAGGAAGGCATCGTCGGGATTGTTGACCATCTGCCAGCCGTCTATGTGCAGTTGCTCCGCCACTTCTTGCGGCGAGAAATACGGGCTCACTTGCCTTGCAAATCCGCAACTGACACTGTATGTGCGCTGTCCCTCCGGCACGTATTGGTATGGCAAATTGCGCACAGGAAACGACATCGAAACATCTGATGTGTTGTATTGCGCTATGGCTCCGGTACTTATTGCAATAAGGCAGAGGAGCAATGTAATTATTTTTTTCATAACAGTCAGGTTTGGCGGTTAATGATTTACATCATCATATTCAACATTCTCGCAAGGGTGTGTTTGAGTTCCTTGCGGTTGACTATGTAATCGAGGAAGCCGTGTTCGAGCAGAAACTCCGAACTCTGGAATCCGTCGGGCAAATCCTTGCCGGTAAACTCCCTGATGACCCTCGGCCCTGCAAATCCAATGAGCGCGGCAGGCTCTGCCATATTGATGTCGCCGAGCATTGCAAATGAAGCCGAAACTCCGCCTGTGGTCGGGTTGGTCATCAGCGAAATGTACGGCAGACGCGCGTCGCTGAGTTGAGTGAGTTTTGCGGAGGTTTTAGCCATCTGCATCAATGAAAACGCGCCTTCCATCATCCTCGCGCCGCCTGAACGTGCAATGATGATGAGCGGCATCTTGTTGGCTATGCAATAATCGACGCTGCGGGCTATCTTTTCGCCCACTACCGAGCCCATCGAACCTCCCACAAACTCAAAGTTCATGCAGTCGATGACCACGTTGCGGCCTTCCAATGCGCCTGTTGCGGCGGTGATGGCGTCTTTGAGGTTGGTCTGTTTTTCGACGGCGGCGATGCGGTCGGTGTATTTTTTACGGTCAACAAATCCGAGAGGATCGCTGCTATGGAGCGATGCAAAGAGTTCCTCGTATTGGTTGTCGTCAAATAGTATCTGATAATAGTCGGCGGTGGAAATACGCTCGTGGTAGCCGCATTTGGGACATACGCAGAGATTTTCCCTGTGGTCGTCGGTGGTGAGGATTTCCTTGCATTGAGGACATTTGTACCACAGTCCGTCTTTGATTTCCTTTTTGTCTTTTGTCTCGGTATTGATACCTTGTTGTGATCTGTTAAACCAGCCCATTTTGTTTACGATTAGTTTAATTATGCCGCGCCCGCCAAATTCCGTTCAGCGTATGCCCGGCGTTCAGTATTGGGTGCAAAGGTAGTAATTATTATTATTAATAACAAAAAAAAACGGACATTCCCTCAATCTTAACTTCGGGAACGTCCGATTTTTTCATTTTGCAATAATTGCGTGCGGATGCGGGGCAATTACTTGGTTGCAGCCTTGTCTGCTTCGATGGATGCCTTGCGGAATTGCTTAGCGAGCTTCTCGATTTCGAGGGAAACCTTGCGTGCGCGTGCGCCGGCAGCCTTGTTGCCATTTACGCGTGCTTCTGCATCCTTTGTGAATGCGTCGAACTGAGCCTTGATATCAGTTACCACTTTTGTCAATTCTTCCATTTTTTTGATGTTATTTAAAGTTCATAATATTGAGATTGCGCTGCAAATATACACAATTAAGTTGATAACCAAAACTTTTAGCAACTTTTTTGCAGAAAAAATGCAGAAAAAATCACATTTCAGCCCTTACATCGACGATTTCGCCAGATTTTGCCATCGGAACGAGGTTGCCGTCCACCTTTTTGCCGTTGACGTAGAGAGCCTTGATGCCCTTCTGCGCACCGTTGGGGTTTGCGATTTCGATGTTGTAGGTAGCGCCACGGAATTTGCGCGTTACCTTGTAACTCTTGGCCGAAGCGGGTACGCACGGGTCGATGACGATGCCCTTGTAGTCGGGCTTAACTCCGAGGATAAACTGCGTAATCGTGTACCAGTTCCAAGCCGCCGTGCCGGTGAGCCAAGAGTTTTTGCCCTCGCCGGGTCGTGCGGCATCCTTGCCAGCCACCATCTGCGAATATACGTAAGGCTCCACCTTGTGCAACTGTTGATCCTTGATGTAAGCCGGGCAAATCTTGGTGTAATGCTCCCAAGCGTCGTTGCCGCGTCCTGCCACGGTCTCGCCGATGATTACCCACGGATTGTTGTGGCAGAATATGCCCGCATTCTCCTTGTAACCCGCAGGATATGAGGATATTTCGCCCATCTCGACGTGGTAAGTAGTGTAGGCGGGATTGTTGAGCACCATGCCGTG
>DGIK01000209.1:0-34800 GCA_002393195.1 Bacteroidales bacterium UBA3824
AGTCGAAGCCAAACTCGTTGTTGGTACCAAAAGTAATGTCTGAATAATAAGCCTTGCGTCTTGCGGCGGAGTTGGGCTGATGCTTGTCGATGCAATCCACGGTGAGACCCTGGAACATGTACAACATACCCATCCATTCGCTATCACGTTTTGCCAAGTAGTCATTGACGGTAACTACGTGTACGCCCCTGCCTGTCAATGCGTTGAGGAATACCGGGAGGGTGGCGACGAGGGTCTTGCCTTCGCCTGTTGCCATCTCGGCTATCTTGCCTTGATGGAGAGCGATACCGCCTAGGAGCTGCACGTCGTAATGTACCATATTCCATGTCAACATGTTGCCGCCAGCCATCCAAGTGTTGGAGTAGATGGCCTTGTCGCCGTTGATGGTTATGTTTTCAAAACGGGTGGCGAGTTCGCGGTCCATGTCGGAGGCTGTTACTTCCACGGTTTCGTGCTCGGCAAAACGGTGCGCAGTCTCTTTGATAATCGCAAATGCTTGTGGCAGCATTTCGTCGAGTTGCCCTTTGAGGATTTCCTGGATGTTTTTTTCCGACTTTTCGATGTCGTTGTAAAGTTGCTCCTGCTCCTTAATGGAGAGAGGGTCATGGCCGTTGAGTTTGTCCTTGAAGCCTTGTAATTGCGCCTCTTCCTCTTTTATTGAGTCCTTGAGCTGCTGCCTAAGGCTTGTTGTAAGTGCCCTAAGCTCGTCGTTGCTGATGCTGGCGAGTTTGGCGTATTCCGCCTTGATTTTTTCCACCGTCGGCATCATTTTTTTGATGTCCTTGCTTGACTTGTCGCCAAAAATGGACCTCAAAATATTTTGAATTATGCTCATTATTTTTGTTGTTTTTTATTAATTGCTTGATTTATAAATAGTTGACCGTTTTCGCCTACTATTTTGGCAGTACAAAGATAATTTTTTTTTTCTTTATTATTAGGGTTTCCTGCAAAAAAATATTTGTTGGCATGGTTTTTTCGCAAAATGTTTTTTAAATTTGTAGTGCGAAAAACAGTGCTAACATTAACCATAAGAATATGAAATACCGTTCAGTACAATTGGGCGTGATAGCAATATCGATAGCGAGCATCAGCATACTGCTGCTGATGTTGGTCTTTTTTTATCGTGTGCAACAGCGCGAGAACGAGAATATCAAGCGCATCACCAATGAGCAGCGCAATTCCATTGTGGACAATATCTACGAGATAAAAACCAATCAGGAGCAGACCCCGGTGTTCGACAATTCCGCGTGGGACGAGTTGCAGTCTTCGATGGCTAACAACGATATGGAGTGGATTGATGTCAATATTGGCTATATGTCGGAGCATTATTTGGCTGCCACAGTGGCGTTGTTTGACACCAACAACAAGCTTTTTTATGACAATGTGATGCCCAGTGGCAAAGGAATCGATTTTTATGAAGACCTGAGGCTTCCGGCTATGTTCCGCAATAAGTACAAGAACATATTCTATGCCGTGAAAGAAAACAGGCTGTTTGCCTATTATATTTATAAGATAGTGTCGTCCGACGATATTATCACGCGCCAGGAGCAGGAGACGGGCTACCTCATGCTCGTAAAGGAATATACCGACTCATTGGTGACGGAGATGTCGCGTATGCTTGGCTCTGTGGAGATGCACATCGCGCTCAATCAAAACACGCTCGACCAGGCAGAACTCGATAATAAGGACAATTATTTTTATCGTCTCGTCCTCAACAATCAGTACGGCAACCCCGTGGCATACTTATATTTTACAGCCGAAAACGAGGTGGAGAGCATTTTCCAAAAGTTGTTGAAGGTAATGCTCGCTGTATTTGGACTTGTATTGTTGATGCTGCTGTCGCTCATCTTGTACACACAATTGAAAATCGTAAGGCCTCTGCATTTGATAGCCGATGTGTTTTATACCAACGACGTCGGGAAAATCGACAAACTGATGGGCAGCAAGTCAGAATTTGGCGTGCTGAGCAACAATATCGACAAATTTTTCAAGCAGAAGTACGTTGCCGACGAGATGCACAAGGAGATGGTGGAGCGCAATAAGAAACTCACCGACCAGCAAGACACCATCAAAAGGCTTGAGCACCAAGTGGCGGCGCATGAGGACACCATCGACACCCTCAATAAGCACATTGCCGACACCAACCGCGAAAGAGAGCTCAAGGAGGCGCAGCTTTCAATCAATGAACAGATGCTCGATGAGCAGATGGACAATATCTACAGGCTCGGCGAACAGATTGAAAACCTCAAAGTCTCGCTGAAGACGTATGAGAAGCAGCTTGTGGAGGTCAACGGGGTGGTGAGCGAAAACCAAAACTACGCCGTCCGCCTGAGGAACGTGATGCAGGTGATGGTAACGCCCACAAAGCACGTGTTCCGAGAGTTTTTCCTGTTGGAGAAGCCCAAAGACCGCATCGGCGGCGACTTCCCCTTTGCGCTCAAAATCGAAAATTGGGTGATTGCCGGCGTCGGCGATTGCAACATGCAGGGCATTTCGGGCGCGATGCTTTCGTCGATAGACATCTACCTTCTCAACGAAATATTGAGGATGAAGCGTCTGTCTGAATTGAGGTCAGACATCGTGCTCAACGACCTCAACCGCAAGATACAATCCACAATGGGCGAGGTGCTCGAATCCGACATCATGCGCGACGGTCTCCACATGTCCCTGTTTATGTACGACACGGAGACTCTTAAAGGCTATTACTCCGGGTCTAAGCGTACAATGGTGTTGATGAGGCGTGGCGAAGTGTCGGAACTCTTTGGCGACAACCTCGCAATTGGCAAGGTGCACGGCAACAAGACTTTCAATTGTGTGGAAACCCAGCTCGAGCCTGATGATGTCATCTATCTATACTCCGACGGCTGTACCGAGGTGGAGGGCGGCCCATATTGCAAGAAGTTGCTTGCAATCAATTTCAAGAAGGAGATAGCCCGCAGACAGTCGTTGCAGATTGCCGATCAGAAAAATTCGTTCCGAGAGTTTTACGAAGGTTGGATTGGCGACCTCACGCAGAGCGACGACATCACGCTCTTGGGATTCAGGGTTTAGGGATCAATTACTATCGTTAGTCTTTGCCTTTGCCCAAGATGTCTTTAATTTTTATGTCGCTGTGAATCAGGCAAAATACAACCGCCGTGAAGAATGTCAACATTGCATAGACCAAGGCAGGTTTTTCGATTTCGCAGGAGTGGGGCAGGGTAGTGGCTACCGAGAGAGCCATCGCGGTGTTTTGGAGGCCGGTCTCGATTGCAACTGTGAGTTGCGACGGCTTTTCGAAGCGGCTGAGTTTTGCAATGAAAAATCCGCCGTACATTCCTAAGATGTTGAGTCCTATTACAAAAGGTGTCAGCAAAAGAGACTCGTCCATCGAGAGTGCGCCGCAGGAATTGGCATTGTTGCCGCCGCCCCAGAATATCTTGATGCTGAACACTATAAGCAACATCAACGGCAGTATCCATTTCAACGGACGCTCTAAGGCGTTGGCGATTTTTGGAATGAAACGCCTTATTAATAATCCGCACATCGCGGGCAGTATCACGGTCAATAATATGTGTGTAAAACTCTCCGCAAACGACATCTCCACGCTTGCGTCGTTGTCAGTGAAAAACGTTGATGCCAAGGCGATTACGGTTGGGATTGTGAACGGACTGAGGATGCTGTTTACGATTGTCATGGAGATAGAGAGGGCGGTGTTGCCCTTGAAGATATGCACAAGAATGTTGCTTGTAGTACCCACGGGACACAATGCAATGAGTACGATGCCGAGTTTTGCATATACTGACACGGGTGCAATCCATGCCAACGAGAACGCCAGAAGCGGCAGCACAAGAAGTTGGCTTCCGATGCCGGTAAAAATGTTTTTGGGATATACAAAGACATTTTTGAAGTCGGTGAACGTCAGCGACATACCGATGCCCACCATTATGATTATAAGTGTGATGTTTACTAAAATATCAGCCATAATTTTATGTATTTTTCGCCGTGCAAATTTACGAAAATTTTTGCTGTATTGTAAAAAGTTTTGTAATATTGCAGGCGGAAAACATTGTTTAACTTAAAAAGTCAAATACTATGGAAATATTGTATGGATTTACAGAACAAGAGATTCTGGAGAACAAGGACATGGACAATTTCATTTGCGACCATGTAGATTGGGATTTGATACCTGTTGTCATCAAGAAAAGGGTGGCGGCAAGACGTGATTATTACTCTCAGAAGTATCAAGGACAGCTGGGCATTGCGCAGTATTTTTACAAAGATTCTGAACCTGTAGTTGCAAAAGCAAGTTAGTGTATTATGGCACGTTACATGTTAGATGCAAATATCTTCGCATTTTATGTTGAAGAAAGGGATAGATTGAGTGGAGATGTATTGGCAATTCTGAGTGATTATGGAAATTTGCTCTATATGAGTTCAGAATCTGTCAAGGAACTTGTGTGGATACATAGAAACAAAAAGGTACTGGCTAAATCATGGAAAACTCAGATAGACATGATTAATGCGATAGAAGATGAGTATAGAATTTCGATTGTGCCTGTTGACGCCAATGTTGTAAAAAAAATGTCGCAACTTGAACCCAACACCGCCGAATCCCATAACGACCCATCCGACCTCATTATCATTGCCCATTCGATGGTGATGAAGATGCCATTGATTTCGAGTGATAGAAAATTTCCTTTTTACCGTAATCAAGGATTGGATTTGATAACAAATTTTGTAGAATGAATTTCACAGACAAAAAAGTATGGATTACAGGCGCGTCGTCGGGGATTGGCGAGGCGTTGACTTATAAATTTTCTGAACTTGGCGCACACCTTATAATATCGTCGCGCCGCGAATCTGAATTGCAGCGCGTGAAAGCCGCCTGCAAGCATTCCGACAAGGTTACAATCGTTCCCCTCGACCTCGAAAAATACCACGAAATTGCCTCCATCGCCACACCAATTGTTGAAAAGTTTGGTGCGATTGACATCCTGGTCAATAATGGAGGGGCAAGTCAGCGTGCGTTAGTTTTGGAGGAGGATTTGACCGTCGTAGAAAAGATGATGAAAATCAATTTTATGGGTGCTGTTGCGCTTACAAAAGTGATTCTGCCGGGCATGGTGGCTCAAAAATTTGGTCATATCGTTTGTATGAGTAGTCTTGCGGGCAAGTTTGGAATACCGTTGCGCTCAGGATACGCCGCTGCAAAACACGCTTTGCACGGTTTTTTTGAAACTCTCCGCGCTGAAAATTATGACAACGGCATTCGTGTGCTTATGGTTTGTCCGGGCTACATTAATACTAATGTCGCCATCAATGCCCTTGATGCAAACGCCAACAAGCGCAACCAAAATGACCCGGGACAAGAGAAGGGACTTGCCCCGTCCGTACTCGCCGATAAGATAATCAAGGGCATAGAGAAAGAGAAACTCGAAATCACTGCCGGCGGCGGCGAAACCAATGGAATTTGGGTAAGTCGCTTTTTCCCAAGGCTTTTCGCAAAGATAATCAGAAAAAAGAAGTAATGAAATTGCACTTTTGAAAGTACAATTTTGAGTTGAAATTGACTTTTCCAAAGTACAATTTTATGTAGAATTTGACTTTTTAAAAGTGCAATTTTGGGTTTAAATTGACTTTTCTAAAGTGCAATTTTGTGTTTAAATTGACTTTTACAAAGTACAATTTTGGGTTTAAATTGACTTTTCTAAAGTGCAATTTTTAATGATTATTAACTTTTTGAAAAGGCAATTTATGCATATATTTGCGTTGTAGAATATAAAACAACAATGCTATGCAACAGTCTGATATAATGCCTCTTGTAAATGTTTACCGCAGAAAGGTAGATGATGTCAATATGGATTTCAAGCGTTACTTATTCGACGAAATCGATTGGGAAGACCGTCTTATCGGCATCATGGGCGCAAGAGGCGTCGGAAAAACAACCTTGATTCTGCAATACATCAAGGAAAAAGTCAAAGACAAAAGCAAGGCTCTATGGGTCTCGCTAGACAATCTGTGGTTCAAGACCAACAGCCTGCTCGACCTTGTGGAATACCTTTACACGCAGGGCGTCACTCATTTGTTTTTTGACGAGGTACACAAGTTTCCGGACTGGGCGTTGTACTTAAAAAACTTTTACGACAACTATCCCGACCTCAAGATAGTCTATACGGGTTCGTCGATGCTCAAGATAGACAATTCGAAAGCCGACCTTTCGCGCCGGCAGATAATCTACACCCTCGGCAACCTGTCGTTCAGGGAATACCTTGAGTTCAACAAGATACTGAAATTAGACGCAGTATCGCTTCCCGAACTGCTTAAAAGACATGTGGACATAGCATCAGAGATCGTCCCTAAAATAAAGGTGTTGAAATATTTTGGCGACTATCTCCAAAGAGGATGCTACCCATTTTCGCGCGAGGTAAGACGCGGGTACGACGCACGGCTCAGCACCGTCGTGCAGCTCGTAATGGAAAGCGACATGCCGGCTTCAAACGACATATCGTACCAGACGGTGGAAAAAACCAAAAAACTGCTGATGCTCATAGTGAGCAACGTGCCATTTGAAGCCAACATCTCCAAGCTTGCCGAAGCGATAAGCTCCACCCGCGACAGCTGCCTCAAGATGCTCTACACGCTCGACAAGGGCAATATCATCTCCATACTCAACAAGGACATGAAAAATTACAAGCACCTGGTCGCGCCAAGCAAGGTATATCTCTACAACACCAACCTGATGTATGCCCTCTCGGGAAAGATAGATACCGGCAACATCCGCGAGACATTCTTCCTAAACCAGATGCAGTTGTTGTTTGATGTGCGATACCCCAAGCAGGGAGACTTCCTTGTGGACAACAAATACCTCTTTGAGGTAGGCGGACCAAACAAGACCTACGACCAGATAAAGAACATCCCTCAGAGCTATCTCGCCGTCGATGGCATAGAATATGGCTTCGGCAACAGGATTCCGCTGTGGATGTTTGGAATTTTGTATTGAAAAAGTTGGGTTTGTATGGGAATATTCATTATCTTTGTGTCCTGATAATCAGATAGACATTTTATGAAGGATTTGACCATAACGTTTGATGGTAAGCGCGCCTCAAACAACAGAACGGGGCTCGGAAATTATAGCCGACATATCATTGGATTGTTGGCTAAGTTTTTTCCGAGCAATCGTTATGTGATTTTCTTGACAAAACCAAACAAAAATGAGCAGTTGAGGGAGATTCTGGAACAAAATCCAAAAATAGAAACCGTTTTGCCGAAAAAAGGGTTGTGGAAAAAGTTTTCGTCATTGTGGAGAGTTTTTGAAATTAGGAATGAAATTGCGGAGTACGAAAATATTATATATCACGGACTTAGCAATGAATTGCCGTTAACTATAAAAAAGACTAATGCTAAGAGCGTGGTAACGATTCACGACCTGATTTTCCTGAAATTTCCGAAATACTACAAGTTTTTTGACCGCAAAATTTACGCCTACAAATTTCGTAAGGCGTGCGAAAATGCCGACAAAATTATTGCTGTAAGCGAATGTACAAAAAGGGATGTTGTCGATATTTTCAACATAAATCCCGACAAAATCAAGGTGATTTATCAGGGGTGCGACAAGGTTTTCAAGACCGATGTCCCTGATGATGTATTGCGTGATGTAAGGCAAAAATATAATCTTCCCGACCGATTTTTGCTTAATGTTGGCAGCATCGAGGAGCGCAAAAATGCACTTTTGATTGTCAAGGCATTGCCACTTTTGAAAGAAAAAATGCCGCTTGTAATTGTCGGCAAGAGAACTAAATACACTTCGGAAATCGAAAAAGCAGCCGAAAATTTGGGTGTCAGCAATTTGTTGCATATTTTGGACAAAGTGCCTTTTGAAGACCTTGCGCCGATTTATCATTTGTGCGATGTTTTCATCTATCCGTCGCGGTATGAGGGGTTTGGTATTCCGATAATTGAGGCCATCTGCTGCGGTGTGCCTGTGATTGCGGCTACGGGATCTTGTCTTGAAGAGGCGGGCGGACCGGATTGCATTTATGTAGATCCTGATGATGAAGATGCATTGTCGGCAGCAATAGAAAAATTTTCCACTGACACTGCCTTCCGCCAGAATTCAATCGAAAATAGTAAAAAATATGTGGAAAAATTTTCGGAAGAAATTCAGGCTAAACAATTAATGGAATGTTATAAAGAAATTTGTGATGAAAGATAAAATATCAGTAGTAATCAACACCTACAACGCCGAAAGGCATTTGGAGAAAGTATTGCAAGCGGCAAAGAATTTCGACGAAATTGTGGTCTGCGATATGGAAAGCACCGACCACACAGTTGAAATCGCCCAACGGTATGGTTGTAAGGTTGTTACGTTTCCCAAGAAAGATTATGTTAGCGCGGAGCCTGCACGCAATTTTGCTATTCAATCGGCTTCGTCATATTGGGTTTTGGTGGTGGATGCAGATGAACTTATCACTGAGGATTTGCGCAAATATCTGTATGACAGGATAAAAGATGAAAACTGTCCGGCAGGTTTGTACATTCCACGCAAAAATTATGTAATGAACAAGTTTATCAAACAGACCTATCCCGACCCGCAACTGAGGTTTTTTAAGCGTGAAGGCTCCAATTGGCCGCCATACGTCCACACTTTTCCCTCGGTGGACGGCGCGACCGAAAAAATACCTTTTCAGCGTATGGAACTCGCCCTCATTCATATCAGCGATACGGTGTATGATCAATTATACAAAATGAATCAATACACTGAAAACGAAGTAGTTAAGAAACAGGGCGACAAAGTGGGAATGTTCAAGATTTTCATAAAATGCACCCACAGGTTCATCAAGAGTTTCATATTAAAAGGTGGCTTCAGGTATGGCATCCGTGGTCTTGTGTACGCTATCAACGCCGCTAATTACAAGTTTTACACGATGGTGAAAATTTGGGAGCGGCAGAATACGGTGTAAGTGTATAATCGTTAGAAAAGCCATGAAACAATTAGATTTTTTGCTCAATTTATAAAACATTTTTGAATTATGACGATAATGTATTTCACTATTGGTGACAGTCTCGATATGTATGTCCAGGCGTTTTTGTCTATTGAGAGTTTCAAAAGGCAGATTGGCGAAAGTGACGTGATTGTTGCCGTAACGACCAATCCGGATTTTTTCAAAGGGTTAGATTACGTGAAGACCGTTGTAATAGACTGCGATACAGTGACGGAGTGGCGTGGCGAACACGATTTTTTCTGGAGGACAAAAATTAAGGCGATGGAGCGGGTTTTGGCGTTGTATCATGACGACGATTTGGTCTATCTCGACTGCGACACCTTTTTGTACGGCGACGTCAACGAAATGAAACGCCTTCTCAATTCGGGTTGCGGATTAATGGATGGCAACGATGGTCACCCGAGCAGGATTAAATACAAGCCCCAAAAGATGTACAAAAAAGTAGGCGGATGCTCGTATGCGGGCATTACAATTTCCGAAAAACACGATATGTGGTGCGCGGGCGTGGTTGCAATTCCGCGTGAAAAAAGCCGCGCTGTGTTAGAAATGGCACTTTCAATCTGCGACGGCATGCTTGACGATGGCGCAGAACCGATAGTGGTGGAGCAATATTCGCTCAGCGTCGCCATGTACGAGAACACACGACTGACATCTTCCAAGCCGTATGTGGCGCACTACTGGAGCAACAAATCGCAGTGGATTGAAATCGCGAAAGACATGATGGCGAAGTCGATATTGACAAAGGCGAATTTTGTGGACGAAATTGATGCGTTCATAGCTTCCTCGATAAAGAGCGTCCCTGTTTATGTAAAAAAACATAACACAAACCGCAAGTTGAAAAGCCTTGTGGACAAGTACTTTGGGGACGACAGCCAGCAATATGTGGAAGGTGTATAACTTTAAAAAAAAACATATATGAAGATTCTTTATGATTATCAGGGCTTTAGTGGAAAATATTCTGGCATCTCGAAATGTTTTGTCGAGTTGATTGCTAATTTACCACGAGAAACAGAGTTCCATGTTTCCATAAAAGATAGCGAAAACTATCATCTTTTGGATAAAAAAATTTGTGATGTCAACACAGAAATATCTGATATGAGGAATTTTATATCGGATAAGAACTTCTTTCTAAAGCGTAAGCTTTACAAGATGTATGCTAAATGTTTTCCGAGCCATACAAGTGATGGCAGGAATAAACTCTATTCTGTTGAGTGCCTGAAGAAAGGTGATTTTGACGTCTTTCATCCGACCTATTTCAATCCCTATTTCCTTGATTACATTGGCAATAAGCCTTTTGTAATCACTATTCATGACATGATTCCTGAGACCTTTCCCGATATGTTCAAGCATGATTGGCAGGTACGAGAAAAGGCTCGTCTTGCCAAATTGGCAGCCCATATCGTTGCTGTTTCAGAATGTACGAAGCGCGACATCGTTAAGTTTTTGAATATTCCAGAGGAGAAGATTTCTGTTATTTACCATGGTGCGCCAGAGGTTGTGGATTATCCAAAAGCTCCTGTATTTGACTTCAAATACCTTCTTTATGTAGGTGTTCGTAGCGGCTACAAGAATTTTCAGCCGATGTTGAGTAATATTGGTGGCTTTTTGAAACAAAATGACATTAAATTGGTCTGCACTCACTGTGATTTTGACAAGTCCGAGCAAATGCTTATTAAGAAGCTTGGTCTTGAAAATCATGTCGTTCATGTATTCGCCGATGATAATGAGTTGAAAAATCTTTATCATAATGCGCTTGCCTTTGTTCAACCATCTTTGTATGAGGGTTTTGGCATTCCGATATTGGAGGCATATCAGTATGATTGTCCCGTTTTCCTAAACGACAAGAGTGTTTTTCCGGAGATTGCCAAAGAGGCTGCGGTATTTTTCACACTTGATGAATCCGTACACGATTTGGATTCAAAGCTTGAGATGTTTCTTGCTTATAGCGACGGACAGAAGCGTGAGCTAATCGAAAGGCAAAGAAATCGGCTTATGGATTTTTCGTGGAAGAAGTCGGCTGAGAAGCTCAATGATGTATATCTTTCTGTTGCAGGACGATAGTTGTAGTCGCTATTTGCCCCTCAGTTTGGCGTACAAATATACGAAATAAAGGCGTGGAAGAAGTCTCACTTTGTTTATGATGTTATCATGCTCATTAACAACGTTGATGTTTTCTTTCAGGCCTTTTGAGCGCTTGGTGTTGGAGACGCCAGTTGTGTCGAATATTGCGATTGGTATATTCAATTGTTTGAATGTCTTATTGTTGAGAGTCAATATTTTAAAGAAATTGAAGTCTGCAGACATTTTGTATTTCGTGTCGAAAGGGAATTGTCTCAGACATGTGAGTTTTGTAAAACAGCTTTGATGACAAAAATACATTTTGTGGGCGTTGTGCGGTTTTTCAGCTGGTTTTATTTTACCGTTTTTGATGACATCGCCGTATATGACGTCCGAATCGTATATTTTGTCTTTGAATATTTTTTCAAGAGTTGTAGCATCTGCAAACAGGTCTCCTGCATTCAAAAAGATGACGTAATCACCTGACGACATTTTCACGCCCTTGTTCATAGCGTCATAAATTCCTTGGTCTGACTCTGAAACGTATTTTGTAAGTTTCCCCTCATAGTTTTTCAGGAAATCTAGTGTGCCGTCCGTAGAATTGCCATCAATGACAATATATTCATAATTTGTATACGTTTGGGAGTCAACGCTTTGCATAGTTTTTTTTAACATTTCCAAAGAGTTGAAACATACGGTAATCACTGATATTTTTTGTTCTGTCATTTTTTTGTTATTGAGCGAGGGTTTTTTCTACAACTTTCTGTATGTCAATATCATTCAGACACTTATATTTTTCTTTGATGCGACATTCCTTATTGCCGTAGATTGAGCATGGGCGGCAGGGCAAGTCGATTTGCATGGCGTCGTCGAGGCTTTGACCGTAGCCGAGGAAACCGGCGGCGGGATGCGTCGCGCCCCAAATTGACACTGTGCGTGTGCCAACGAGGGATGCCAAGTGCATATTTGCGCTGTCCATGGAGACCATGCAGTCGAGGTTTGAGATGAGGATGAGTTCGTTTGAAAGTCCGCCAAGTTTGCCAGCCGTGCTGATGGTCTGTGGATATTTGGTTTGCCAATTTTCAAGGATCGCCTTCTCCTTGTCGCCTGCGCCAAACAGGAACACTTTTGCGCCTTGTTCAGTGAGCGATTTTACGAGGGCTTCGGTCTTTTCCAATGGCATGATTTTGCCTTTGTGGGCGGCGAAGGGCGCGATTCCAATCCAACGGCAAGATTTTTCGCCGGTGATTGCAGAGACTTCCGCCGGTAATGTTGTGTCGCTGAGGATTGAATGAAAATCTATCTCGAAATCAAATCCCAATTGCTTCAATACGGCTTTGTAACGCTCTATTGTCGTAGTCAAGGCTTCGCATTTCATCGCGCCTTTATTGATGAGGCGGCGTTTTTCGGAGCGGCCTTTGTCGATTTTTATAGTTTTAATCGAACTGAACAAACTCCTGAACCTCAGATACTTGGTGCGCAGGACGTCGTGGAAGTCGGCGTATGCGTCGATTTTCCAAGAACGGATTTCTTTGTAGAGGCGATTGAGCCCGGCGATGCCTTTGTAGTCTTTTTTGAGGTCGATGCCAACGAAACGCACGTTGCTGGGGCAGGTCGCAAACATAGGCGCAAAATTTTTGCGGCTTAGAAATGTGATTTCCAAGTCGTTATATTTTTTCGCCAACGACCACACCACCGGCACGCACATAGCCACGTCGCCCATCGCCGAGAATCGTGTTATCAATAGCCTTTTGATTTCCATTACTTTGTGCCGTAGAGTACGGGGTTGAGGTTGGGGTCGTTGTACATTTTCATCTGTTTATAGACCTTCATGTACTTGCGTCCGGCTTTTATGTCGTCGAGAAGTTGGTCGATGGCAGTGCCGAGGTCTTTTTTCTGTTCGAGGAGCACGTCGAGTTTTTTCTGACATTGAGCCTTGTGTTCTGGCGTGGTGTCGGTGCGGTCTGCCTGTTCCTTCATGTGATAAATCTTGAGCGCGAGGATGCTGTAACGATCCATAGCCCAAGCCGGCGATTCGGTGTTGATTGTTGCGCCGTCTGCGGGCTTCACGTCCTTGTATGTGTCGAGGAAATAACTGTCGATGAGTTCCACGAGGTCGGTGCGATCCTGGTTGCTCTTGTCGATGCGGCGTTTGATTTTCAAAGCCTCCACGGGGTCTATCTGCGGGTCGCGGATGATGTCTTCCAAGTGCCACTGAACGGTGTCTATCCAGTTTTTGAGATAGAGATAGTATTCAATGGTCTTTGTCTCGTATGGATTAGAGATTGGCGTGTCCACGTCGTCGTGCTTGTGATAGTCGGCGATGGATTGCTCAAATATTTTCCAAGATTTTTCTGTGAGTGTCATGCTTTTCGTTTTTTTATTGTTGACGGCGCAAATTTAATAATTATTTGGCAAATTTAATCAATAAATGTCTAAAAAAAATCTCACTCTTTTATTGTCAGGTTGTTTTCAATCATTCTGACGTGATATTGTTGGATTTCAGCCTTTAAGAGGTCGAGCATTTTGGTTTCAATGTCGGGAAATTTGCCGATGAGGTTGTTTTCCAACATGATGTCGTCGTCGGGGATAAAAAATCCTGTTTCCTTCGTTCCGTCAAATTGCAGGAAATATTTGTCCATGGAAATTTGGTACAGCGGCTCACTGAAATTGACCACGTAACCCGTTGTGTCAGAGTTATTAAAGTATGAATTTCCAAACGCAATGTATGGCTTGTCGTAATTCAAATAATCCAAAATTGTAGGCGTGATGTCTGCCTGACAAAACAGTTTTTCTGACATTTTTTTGATGCCGCCCGGCTGGTAAATCAAAATTGGCACTTTGAAAACGTTGCGGTCGGTCGTGTATTCACGGCTGAGGGTTTGGTTGGTGTGGTCGGCGGTGATGACGAAAAGTGTGTTTTCATACCACGGATATTGTTTCATCCTGTCAAAAAACAGCCGCAGAGCGTTGTCGGTGTATTGTATGCACTTTGTGATTGGCTGAGGCCCTTCGGGAAAACGCTCTTTGTATTTTTCAGGTATGCGGAACGGGTTGTGTGAAGTGGCTGTGAAACAAGCGGTTACAAATGGCTGTGGTATTTCGCCCATGCTCTTGGCGTAATATTGCAAAAATTCTTCGTCCCATATTGCCCAGTGTCCATCAAAATCGTCCATTGCATTGAAACTCTGGTCGTTGCAATATTCTGTCATGCCATAATAATCGTCGAAACCTGCCAACCTCGAAAAATGCAAAAATCCCATGCTGCCATTTGGTGCACCGTGGTAAAACGCTGAGTAATAGCCTTTTGACTTCAACAACGATGCCACGCTGTTTACCTTGTTGTTGGAGTACATGCTCATGAAAAAATGGTCGGTCAGGTACGGTATGCCAGCCAAAATGCTCGGCATTGCGTCGATGGATTTTCTGCCTGTTGCAAATGAATTGGTGAATGTAAGTCCCTGTTTATAAAGCGAATCGAGGAACGGCGTGTAGCCTTCATTGCCATTGAAAAGTCCCGAATATTCCTTGCCGAAACTTTCTAAGATGATGATTACGACGTTCATTTTCTTAAACTCGCCGCGTGGGGTAGGGTAGTGGACGGGCGTGTAGATGCGCTCCAATTCGTCCGCCGAAAAATATTCTGGGTTAGAGAACGAAATCTTGCCCATCGTGCGCAGGATGCAGTAGGGCGTGTTGAGGACGATGGCGGATTCGTTGCTCTTGCGGATGTATTCATTGGCGTTGTTCATGTTCATCGGGCGGTGGTCGTTGTCAATAATCAGGCTGCCGCGCAATCCCGCCATGAAAAAATAAATGCACAACAATGTCGCCGGAAGTGTTTTCAGGGCGTATTTCCGCACAGGAAAGTCTTCCGCGCTTACTTTGGGATTGTAATAAAATTTTATAAGCACAAATATCAACGCCGCCGCTGCAAGCACCAAATACCAATAGTCAACCAATCCGCCGAAAAATATGCCGACGAGGTTGTTTTCATTCTGAAACTCACTGAAAAACGAGAAGTTTGTGCGCCGTCCGTTGAATGGAAAAAACGCTGTATCAAACATATTTGCAAAAATTCCAATCGCAACTGGAATTATAAAAAAATATTTGGCTATTTTGCGGTATGTCGCGTTCAATGAAAATTTGAATGGCATTATCATCATGAAAAACGCCACAGCCGTGAGGTAAAAAATCGCCGCAAAGTCGTATTTCATGCCGCCTTTGAAGAGCGTCAGGTAGTGCGAAGGCTCTATGTCGCCGTAAAAATTGGAGTTGGCGGCTATGAAAATTATCCTGCATATCATCATCAACGCAAAGGCTATCAAGTAGTTGACGGCATATTGCGCGATGGGGTGTTTGATTATTTGTTTTATTGTCATTGTTAGAAGATTTTGTCGTGCAAAATTAATGAAAATTTCGATTTAGTACAAATAATCATTTTGGAGTTGATATGTTGATTTTGTGTAGTTTAAGGCACGTTTTTTGTATTATAAAACCATGAACTAATTGCAACTAAAACGTAATGAAACGCCTTATATATATATTAATCATCGGACTTGTTGTGTTGCTGTGCAGCTATTCGCTGTTTGGCACCGGGGAGGAGGTGTCCAAAAAAATCAACCAGTCCATCTGTCTCGGGCAGAGCGGCGCCATCGCCGAATATTTTGCGCCGGAGGTGTCGCTTGATTACCTCGGGTCAGAATCTATGTGTTCCAAGGGACAGACAGAGGTGGTTTTGCGTGAATTTTTCAGGCAAAATCGCCCCTCGCAATTCCTTTCCACCACTGGTAGCGGTCTCATCACAGGAAATTTGACCACCACCAGCGGTAAGTCGTATAGGGTGCGTTACATCCTAAAAAATGTTGATAATAAAGAAGTTATAACATATTTTTGTATTAATTAGGGATTCTTTTATTTTTATATTTGGGCTACACCGGGACATTAAAATTGATGTTCTGGTTTTTTTATTCGGCAATTTGTGTTATATTTGCATCTTGAATAAAATACTTTTTTTAATACCGAAAACAATATGGAAAATCTCGAATATCTCGTTGACGACCTCATCAAGATTGCCATTGCCGAAGACCTCGGCGACGGCGACCATACGTCGCTCTCCACAATCCCCGCCGACGAACAGGGCGCGGCTCAGCTCATCATCAAACAGGACGGCATCCTCGCCGGCATCTGGGTTGCCCTCAAAGTCTTCAATGCCGTTGACCCCGACCTCAAGGTTGAACTCTTTCTCAAGGACGGCGCACAGGTCAAGAAGGGCGACATCGCCTTCAAAGTCCGTGGCAAGGTCATCTCAATCTTGCAGGCAGAAAGGCTGGTGCTCAACTTCATGCAGAGGCTTAGCGGTGTTGCGACGCAGACCCACATCTACGCTTCCAAAATCGCCGACCTTCATACAAAGGTGCTCGACACGCGCAAGACCACGCCGGGCATGAGGCTCCTCGAAAAACAGGCTGTCAAGATAGGCGGCGGCGTAAATCACCGCATCGGCCTTTTCGACATGATTCTCATAAAGGACAACCATGTCGATTTTGCCGGCGGCATCGAGAATGCAATCCGTGCGGCTCAAAACTATTGCAAGGCAAAGGGCAAGAATCTTGACATCGAGATCGAGACCCGCAACCTCGATGAAATCCGTCAGGCGATGGCTGTTGGCGGCATCCGCAGGATTATGCTCGACAACTTCGACGTTGAACAGACCCGCAAGGCTGTTGAACTCATCGGCGGCAAGTATGAAACTGAATCCTCGGGCGGCATCACTCTCGACACCCTCCGCGACTACGCCATGACAGGCGTTGATTACATCTCCGTAGGCGCATTGACCCACCAAATCAAGAGCCTCGACATGAGTTTGAAGGCGATTGAGGAGTAAATTAACATTTTTTAGATTCATCTACACAATAATTTGCACACTATACTAACGAGCGGCACACAAAAACGCCCTCGTTGTACGTTATAATATAATTGCAATATTGTAGAACAAACTAATTTTGGAGGAAATTGAAATGAAAACATTCATAAACACACTGAAGGGACTTGTAGCATTTGCCGTTGTTGCGACCTCCTTCGGCTCCTGCACAATCCTTCTCGCGCCCACTGCACCGAGCGTCTATATCGACGACGTTTATGGCATGAGGCCTGCCGCACAGGTTGTTACAGTGCAGCGCACCACAGCCCCCGCAAACAACAATGCGGACAACTCGCAGGGCTACTCCGACAATTCGCAGGGGTATTCAGACACCGATGTGTCGTCCTACGACAATAGCGGCGATACCTACGTTGACAACGGCAACGTAGAGGACATCATCATCGACGACAGCTACACGGCTCGTATCTACCGTTTCCACCGTCCGTCCTACTGCCGCAGCTACTACGATGTATCCATCATTGATCCTTGGTACAGCGACTGGTATTGGAGTTTTGGCTACCATTACTATTCACCCTACTGGTCATTCAGCTTTGGTATGCCTTACCACTATTCTTATTGGGGCACACCTTATTATGGATACTCTTGGTGGGGTTATCATCATCACTACTACTCGCCGTATTATTACAGCGACTATTACTACTCGCCCTACCACCACCACAGCCACTACTACCGTCATTTTGATGACTTCGACCGTTCATACGCCCGCACATACGAGCGCATTAACCGCAACAATGTGCCTTACTCCTACGGACATCGAGGTAGTAGTACAGGTAGTTACAACAGCCGTTATTACACAGGCAACAATGGCAGCAGTCATTCGAGCAGCCGTTCAGGTAGTGCAAACAACAACAATGGTCAGAGCAAGTCGCAGGGCAGCACGGCAGGCACTTCGAGCAGTCGTTCCGGCAATCATCAGACCGGCAGCTATTCTTCGTCGAGCCGTTCTTCTTCCAACAACAATGCAGCTACATCGTCCAGCAGTTCGTCGTCGCACAGGAGCGGCAGCTATTCGAGCAACGGTTCTTCCACCTCCAAGAGCAGCAACTCCTCTACGTCATCATCTTCTCGCAGCGGCAGCAGCAATTCTTCCCGTAGCGGCAGTTCGTCGTCCTATTCTTCCACTCCGTCGTATAGCAGCGGCAGCAGCACATCTTCACGCAGCGGCAGCGGCTCTTCATCTCGCAGTGGCAGTTATTCG
This sequence comes from Bacteroidales bacterium UBA3824, assembly GCA_002393195.1. GTDB lineage: Bacteria > Bacteroidota > Bacteroidia > Bacteroidales > UBA3824 > UBA3824. Next base: position 18,185 of record DGIK01000209.1, read on the forward strand.
TCAGGCAGCAGCACTTCCAAGTCGTCGTCGAGCAGTAGTTCGTCTTATTCGGGCGGCAGCAGGAGTGGCAGCAGTTCGTCGGGACGTTCATCGAGCGGCAGCTATTCCTCGGGTTCTTCGAGCAGGGGCGGCAGTTCGTCGTCATCGAGCAGGGGCAGCAGTTCGTCTTCGAGCAGCCGTGGTGGTAGTAGCCATAGGTAAATATTCATTTAACAACGGAAGATATGAAAAATTCTTCCGTTGTTAAAAATATAATAAACAATTAAAGAAATAGAAAAGCTATGAAAAAGTTTATAATTGCCGTTGGCTTTATGATGTTGGCGATGGTGGTACAAGCGCAGAATGAATACGATGCTGTACGTTTTTCGCAGACATTTCAGCAAGGCACAGCGCGGTCGGCGGCGATGGGTGGTGCGTTTGGCGCACTTGGCGGCGACATTTCAGTTACTGCCATCAACCCAGCCGGCATGAGCATTTATCGTGGTGCGGATATTTGCCTTACCCCGATGGTTTACAACAACACTGTAAAGTCCACCCTCAACGGACGTGATGACGAGGACAGCAAGTTTGGAATGAAATTCGCGAGCATTGGCATTGTGATGGGCAACGACCGTGTCAAGACCACTGGCTTTACCAATTTTGCTTGGGGCATCACTTATAATATGCTCAATGATTTCAGTGCAAACGAAAAGCTTGGAGCATTCAACTATTCAAGTTCAATGCTTGATGCTTGGCAAAGGCGGTCTAATGACAGGGATTTTAGTTATTTTACTAATGAACTTGCTTTGAGTTGCGATACTAACGATAATAGGTATAATGCTCAATTGTTGAGGTGGGATGATTTTGGTGATAGGTGTTACTCTCCTCATGATGTGGAGTGGGATGATGGTGCGACAGGTGAATATGGAGAATATCAGAGTCGTTCTGTTACACAAAAAGGTGGCATTGGTACATGGGACTTTGCATTTTCGGGTGCTTACAATGACATTTTTTTCTTCGGTGCGTCTCTTGGTGTGCAACACGTTAGATATAAATACACATCGCATTATCATGAGGATGATAAGAATAATATTGCGCCATACCAATATTGGGATTTTATTGAAAAACGTAAAGTGAACGGGAATGGTATCAATTTGAAAGTTGGATTAGTTGTGAAGCCAATTAATTTCTTGCGTTTTGGTGCAGCGTTCCATACTCCGACTGTATATACCCTTTCTGAAAAGTATGGTACTACGATTAAAGATCAATTTGATAACGGATTCTATGGGGAGGCAGAAAAAAAAGACAATGAGCCATACGAGTATACCCTTGCAACACCTATGAAGGGGATTTTGTCTGCCGCGTTCATCGTTCCTGGATATGGTCTTGTAAGTTTCGATTATGAGTCTGTTAATTACACCAAAGCAAAGTTTCAAATGGATGACTTTGACAATGACGATTTGTTGACTCAGAAGAATGATTACATCAAAGCCAAATTCCAGAAGACCAATAATTTCCGTGTAGGGTTGGAAGGTTTGGCAGGTCCTGTGTCCATTCGCGCAGGATACGCAATGTATGGCAATCCCTACAAGTTTGTCTCCGGCAACAAGCAGCGTCAGATACTCTCGTTTGGTCTTGGATTGAAGGGTTCGGAAGATTTTTACATCGACCTCACCGCCACTTATCACATCTATCAGACTGACGCGGTGCTTTACGAGTGGGCAGACCGGATGCAGATGTATAATTATGACAACCGCTATTTGAATGTCTTGCTTACGGTTGGTGTAAGGCTGTAAAAAATTGGTTGAGTTTTTTTATAATATTCTACGTGGTTTTATGTTGCATAAAGCCACGTAGGTTTTTGAATATTAGGTGTTTGATATGAGAAGAACGGACATTGTAGAAAAGATTAGCAAGACCATCCATCGGGAGGAGCCTGATTCTTTGGCGATTCTCTATGGGTCGGAGGCGCGTGGCGATGCCCGCAGTGACAGTGATATTGATGTGTTGATTTTGCTCGATGGCGACAGACGTGATTTGAAACGTGAGGACAGGCTTTCGGGTAAACTATACGAAATTGAACTTGAAAGCGGCGTTGTCATTAGTCCTCTGATTATGCTTCGCAAACAGTGGGAGAAACGACCGTTCAAGACGCCTTTTTATGTCAATGTTGTTAATGAGGGGGTAAGGATATGAAAGAAACACTTGATGACCAGAGCCGCGCCGAACTTGTAAAATATCGGATAAGCCGTGCAGATGAAACTATAAAAGAAGCTATGCTCCTGACAAATGAAGGTTATTATAATGCAGCAATCAACAGGTTGTATTATGCGTGTTTTTATGCAGTTCAGGCTTTGTTGGTTAAAAACGGAATTTCATCTGCCTCTCATGCCGGAGTTAAGACAATGTTAAGTCTGAATTTTGTGTCAAAAGGCTTGTTAGATGTGGAATATGGCAAAACTTTCAGTCGGTTGTTTGAAATAAGGCATAGTGGAGATTATGATGATTTTGCGTATTGTGACCAGTCGATGACCGACGAATATACTCCCAAAGCCGTTGATTTTATCAACCAAATAAAAGAATTGTTGTATAAATAAAACAAGAAATTGCGCAATTTAATACGTTGCCAAATCTTTTTTGAAAAAAAGGTTTGGCTTTTTTTGTTTATTTACGCGAATTGATGTAATTTTATAGCGTGGAAAATAGGCACAAAGATTGCATTAAAAGTAAGAAAAAATACTTGCGAAATGAAACTAAAATTACAGTCAAAACTACTGATATACATACTTTCGGTGGCATTTGTGGTATTCCTGTTGTCGATAGGATACATCAATTACAGGTCGAGCAGTGTTACCGAGATGTCGCTTACGCGTGCACTCCTCGAGACGCAGAAAAGTTCTGCCATCAAGATAAAGACCGCCATCGACTGTGACGTAAGCGCGCTCAAATCGCTTGCCGCGTCTATCTCCGGCACCGACGAACTTAGCGACGAGCAGAAGCTCCGCGTGTACAAGACGGCTGTGGGCAAGTTTCTCGACGACAATTTAACTTTCTCGTCATTGAGCATTTCCTGGGAGTTGGGCGTCATCAATCCTGCGTGGACCAAGGCGTATGGACGCCGAGTGTACAAATTTGAGAGGGGCGACGGCGGTCTCAGGGTCGTGGTGTCCAATGTCAATCTTGAAGGCGACGATTTTGCCAGCGATTATTACCGTGTGAAGGTAAACGGTCGCGATATGATAACGGGCATCGTGAGCAACGACACTGAAAATCCCAATGTGCGCCCGATTTACAAATCTTCGATATTGATACCTGTATTCGACGCCGAAAATACATTCTGCGCCCTTGTGAGTGCTGATTTGGAGTCTGACTTCTTTCATCAGGCAGTCAAAAATGCCGCAGGGTACAGGAGTTTTGCATCGTTTCTCATCACAGACGAAGGTAATTTTGCTGGCATGACCAATAGCGGCGATTTTGCGGATGGGAGCGATGTATTGCGTATAATATCGCGTTCATTTTACGATATTCGCACCAAGATAGATTCGTCAGGATTTGCCAACTATCCCGTCGTGGATTCCACTGGACGCGAGTTGAGGGTGTGCGGCGTCAATATAGAAGACAATATTTTCAATTCGAGTTGGATGCTCGTGTCTGCAATTGAGGAGGATCTCATCAGCCGTCAGCACACATCACAGACAATGGTTTCGATATTTGTGTTGATGTTGGGCATCATCATTATTGGGCTTGTGTTTTATCATCAGACATCCAATCTCTCGCGTTTCCTTGACAAGTCGGGTAGCGTGCTTGAACTTTTGGCGCATGGCAATATCAAGGATGCCGACGATATGGAACATGAAAACATTGTGGAGCTCGATACGATATCATCTTCGCTCAACAATTTGAAAGCGGGTCTCGATCGCGCCGTGGATTTTGCCGAGGAAATCGGACGTGGCAACCTCACATCCACATTCTCCGCGCTAAGCAACAAGGACGAACTTGGCATATCGCTCCTAAGTATGCGCGACAGCCTCGTAAAGGCCAACAAGGAGGCTACTGAGCGTCAAGAACTCGACCGCAAGCAAAACTGGATTACGGAAGGCGCGGCAAAGTTTGGCGACATTCTCCGCGAGTACAACAACGACATGTACGACTTCTCCTTCAATATTATCAGCAATCTTGTTAAGTATGTGGGAGCCAATCAGGGTGGTCTTTTCGTTATCAACGACGACAATAAGGACGACATCTACTTTGAACTTGCCGCTGGATACGCCTACGACATCCGCAAGATTTTGAAGAAGACCGTAAAACCAGGCGTCGGACTTGTGGGACGTTGCATCCTCGAATCGGAGAGCATCTACATCAGCAATCTTCCCGAAGACTACATCAACATCACTTCTGGCCTCGGCGAAAAGAGTCCGCAGAGGTTGTTGATTGTACCTTTCAAATTCAACAATCAAATCTACGCCGTGGCGGAGATTGCGTCCTTCAATGAGATCGAACCTTACAAACAGCAGTTTGTGGAGGAGGTGGGCAATAGTATCGCGTCCACGATTGCAACAGTGAAAATCAACATCCGCACCAACAAACTCCTCCAGGAACTCAAGGTGCAGTCGGAGGAGCTCTCGTCTCAGGAAGAGGAGATGCGCCAGAATATGGAAGTGATGAAATCTTCGCAGGAGGAGATGTCGCACAAGGTTGACGAATGGGGACAGACCGTAGAATCGCTCAATCAGTTGATAATGCTTGTGGAATTTGCATCCAATGGCAAGTACCTGAATATCAACTCCAAGGTGCTTGAGTTCTTTAAGAAGGAAAAACCGCTTGTAATCAACGGAGTAACACCGCTGTACGAGACCATCCATACGAGCGAAAGAACCGATACCGACGAATTTTGGCTCCAGATTAGACTTGGCAGGCAGAAGGTGGTCTCCAAGACTGTGTCGGTGGATGGCATCCACTACAACATCATCGAGACATACAACCCCGTGCAAAATTATTACGGAAAGATATACAAGGCGATTTGCCTTATAGATGTTAAAGATGAAGGCGTGCTCAAGAAAGAAGACGCCTCGTCCAATAATTCCGAGGGCGAATGGTTTTAGATAAATCGCAGGATAATAATGGCCAGTCATATCGCAACCGCCTTGTAATTAGCGAGGAGCAAATTGAAAACAATCGCGAGGAATACAAGCGTCATTTTTCGTTGCCGTATATGGAGGCTTTTTGCCGGCATGTGCTAAATCATATTAGCGATGTTTGGTACAGACCGAGGTTTGTGGGTTTTGACAATCTGCCGCCGCGCAACAATCCTGCCGCCCCGCTCATCTTTGCCACCAACCATTCTGGCATGGCTTTCCCGTGGGATGCTATTATTTTCATCTCGCAGATTGCGGCGCGTGAGATGCCGATGCACGACGGCATCAGGGCTTTGATTTCTCCGATGCTCACCAAATATCCCTACATGTGTCCCTTCCTGATTGACGACCTTTGGTTTAAGGCGGGGTGCATCAATGCCACTTTGCTCAATTTTGAGACCGCAATGAGCCTCAATGAGAGCAATGTTTTGATATTTCCAGAGGGCATCGACGGCATTGGCAAGGGCTTCGACAAGAGGTATCAGTTGCAGCCGTTCAAGACCTCGTTTCTCAGGATGAGCATCCGCTATAAGACAGACATTATACCTTTTATGACTGTCAACGGCGAATACAACAATCCAATTGCGTACAATTGGAAACCGCTCACAAAACTTGTGAGAAAATTTGGAATGCCGTTTTTTCCGTTGGGAGTGCTGGCGTGTCTTGCGGCGTTTCAGCCGTGGATTTTCTACATATCGTTGCCGTCGCGCCTTACCTTTGTCATCGGTGAACCAATTCACGTATATGAAATGGTTGACAAGCCATACGAGCAACTCACGCAGCAGGAATTGAAGGTGTTAGGCGAAAAAATCCGTCAGCAGTGGCAGCAGCAACTTCTCGACGCCCGTAAGACCTACGGCAAAAAATATTATGACATTCGCTCGCTTTTGAAGGCTATGTGGCGGCACAAGAGATATTTCCTAAGGTATTTTCCGCCGTTTTGGCCATTTGTGATGACGTATTTTGATGTTAATTATGATGCTAATATTGGCGACGAAAGTCTCCGCATTACTTTGCGCAAATGCCTGAAAACCATCATAAAACGTCCGTGGGTATTGGCGATGTATATGCCTATATTGGGCTGGGTGATTATCGCGCTGAGAAGTTGGTGGAAGATGAGGCACCGTTCTTAATATTTCCTCTTTCCTCTCTCCTCAATCAAATCCTAACGCCCACCATTGTCATATCGTCCAATTGCAGCGAGCCGGCGCGCCACGATTCCATTTTTTCGGCGAGGCGTGTGCCCAATTCCGACATGGGAAGGTTGATGTTTTGTAGCAGGAAGTCGTCGAGGCGCGGGCCTTTGAGTTTTTCCATTTGAGGGTTGGTCTGATCCTTGATGCCGTCGCTCATAAAAAATAGCACGTCGCCTTTTTGGAGTTGGATTTCCTGACTTGTAAACGCTTTTTCGCGGATGTAATTGCCGATGGGTTGTCGGTCGCCTTTTAGCTTGATGCTCTCGCCGTTGCGGATTAGGATAGCCATTTGATATGCCGAGCCAAAGCGCATAATATTGGTTTTTGGATCGATGATGGCTATTGTCATATCCATGCCGTCGTTGATTGAAAGTCCATCGTCGGAATGTTGCAGGAGCATTGTCTTTACCATCACGCGCATACGTTCGAGTATGACAGCGGGATCAAAATCCGCGCCGGTATTTTCCATGTCGTTGAGAATATCCTTCAATGCGCTTATGCCCATCATCGACAGCAACGAACCTGGCACGCCGTGTCCTGTGCAGTCGGCTTCCACAACAATATTGAGTCCTCGGCGGCTCTCCACCCTGTACCAGTCGCCCGAAACTATTTCCCTCGGCTGATAAAACACCATGCTGTCGGGGAAAATTTCTGCCACTTTTTCTGGCTCGCTTACAGCCGATTGCTGGATGTACTGGGCGTAATTCAATGATGCAGTAATCTTGCTATTGGATTCGTCGAGGCTGCGCTTCTGAATATCGAGTTTTTGATTGAGTTTGCGGGTCTTGCGGTTGTAAACTATAAAGACGATAAGCATCGCTATAATCATCGATAGCATTATCCCAAACACGATGTTGAGGCGTTGCTGCACACGTTTTTCCTCGTTGAGTCGTGCAATTTCCGCATCTTTCAGTGTCTTTTCGGCTGTGGATTTGGCAGATACGAGGTTGTGGTTGAGTTCGGCGTCATAGACGTTGTTGCTAAGATCTATTTTGAGCCCAAACCATTCTGCGGCTTCTTTGTATTTTTTCTGATGGTAAAGCACCATGCCCACTGTGCCGGCTACTCGCTCCATTTTCTGTTTGGCAGCGATGTTTTGCGCGATTGCATACGCACCGCGAGCATAATATTCTGCGCTGTCGTATTGTGCGCGGTTGAGGTAGATGTTTGCCATCGAATTATAAACGTCGGTAAACATCGGCCTGTCTATCTGCGCCGAATCTCTGATGATAGTCTGGTAGTTGGCAACAGCAGATGCTGTGTCGCCGCTAAGTACCTGCAATTCAGCAATTAACCTCAATGTGGAGAGTATTGAACTCCTTGCTACTTTGAGTTCCTGACGCAGGCGCAGGGCTTCGTTGAGTTCCACGTAGGCAGTGTCGTAAATGCCTTTCATCGTGCAGATGCGTCCGTAGTTGAGGTGGTAATATGCGAGTAGGTCTTTTTTGTTGATTGTTGGGAGATCCTTGCGGATATTCTCCACGTATTCCATAGCCTTGTCGGGGTCGTTGATGTTGATGTAGATGTTGGCAAGGTTGATGTTGGAGTACGCGAGTTCCTCCTTGTTGCCGAGCATTACCCTCACATGGTGCGCCTCTTCATAACATTTGACAGCCTCGCCGTATTCGCCAAGATTTTTGTAGCAGATGCCGATAATGGTGTTGGCACGTGCCTCCTCCGATAGGTTATGTATCGTAGGCTCTTTGGTTGTTTCCAAAGCAGTTTTGGCATATTTGATAGCCAATTTCGGGTCTGCATAACGGAGTTTCCACGCGATGTCGTTGTATAGCCGTGGGCGTATGGAGTCGTGGGCGAGCCGCGCCACTTTCACAAGGCTGTCGATTTCGGGTGGCACAGCCTTGGCCGTCAGCGTCATTGCTGCGGCTACCATAATTGCCAATAATGTCAACAATCGTTTCATTGCGTTGAATATCAATTATTTACATTAACTAATTCTAAATCCAATCATCGTCATATCATCGCTGGCGGATGATTGGCTCCATGCGAGGATTTCGTTGTGGAGTATCACTCTTATTTCCGACATGGGCTTGTCGCTGCTCTCGGCAAGCAATTCTGCCAACCGCGAGCTGCCAAACCTCTCGCCCGACGGGCTTTTGAGGTCGCGTATGCCGTTGTTCATCAGGAAGATAGCGTCGCCGTGTTGTAGCTGTATGTCCTGCTCGGTAAAATCGTCTTCCCTTATAAAATTGCCCACAGGCATCGAGTCGCCTTTCAGTTGTGTTACTTCGCCGTTGCGTACTATCAACGCCGTCTGACACGCCGCCGCAAAGCTCATACGCATATTCTCCTTGTCTATCACTGCCAGCGACGCATCCATGCCGCCATCAAACGGCGATTTGTTTTCTGCATTGTGGCTGAACATTTTTTTCACTTGCTGGCGCATTTTTTCGAGCATAACGGACGCTTTCATCGGTATTGTCGAATTGACGGCACTATTGACGGTATCCTTGAAAATGCTCATACCCATCATACTGAGCAGTGAGCCAGGTACACCGTCTCCCGCGCAGTCGGCTTCCATTACAATGATTTGCCCTTTTACGTTTTCCACGCGGTACCAGTCGCCCGATACGATTTCCTTGGGAACGTAGTAAACCATGCTGTCGTCAAAAAGTTCTGTAAAATTTTCGGTGGTGCTTAGCGCGGATTTTTGTATGCGCCGCGCGTAATTGATTGACGACGTAATCTCGTAGTTGGCGGCTTCGAGCGATTGGTTTTGGGTTTCAATCAACGTGTTGAGCCTCTTCACTTTGCGGATGTTGGTGATGATGAATATCAATACCGCCGCCACTATCAGCAAGATTATGAGAGACATCATGTTGATGCTCGAACGCAAACTTTTCTCGTTGTTGAGGCTCTCTATTTCGAGCTGCTTGGTGTAGGTGTCGGCACTATATTTAATATTGTATGTCTGTTGCTCCACCTGTTTCTTAAAAAGGCTGTCGTAACATTCCATTTGCCGTATGTAGCAGTCGTTGAGACCCTTGTAGTCTTTCTTTTTCTTGTATATTTCCGCCAGGATGCCGTATGATTCCGAAATCGCCTTTTTGCTACCAATGTTGCGGGCGTATTTGAGGCTTTGGTTGGCGTAATTGAATGCGCTGTCGTAATTTTTGAGCGCATTGTCGCTAAAATAAATCTGCGATATGCAAAAAGACAGTTCGCCTAATAGGTCGTAATCTCCAAAGGCATCGAGAGTTGAGAGCGTTTGCTTGTACTCTTTCAGGGCGAGTTGCTTGAGACCAGCGGCGGAGTGGCAGTCGGCAAGATATTTTTTGGGAACGCTCACCGACTTGTTGAGTTTTTTACATTCGGTGCGGATGCTGATTGCCTTTTGAAAAAACTCCTCCGACTTGTCGAAATCCTTGATGCCGAGCCTTGCGCGTCCGAGATTGAGGTACACGTAGGCAAGCACCGACGAGTCGCCGATTTTTTGAGCTATCGGCAGTGCCATCTTCAATTGGTTTTCTGCCTCTGCGAATTTGTTTTGGTATATCAGCAAGTTGCCAAGGTTGACGTAGCCGTATCCGAGTTGGTCTTCCACATTGAATTTTACGGCTTTTTCGATGCCGAGTTTGTAATATTTGAGAGCCTCGTCAAAATTGTCCAAGTTTCTCTGGCACACGCCCAAAAATGCATACGCTTTCACCTCCTGTAGTATGTTGTTGGTACGCTTGGCAAAATCGAGGCCTTTCATACCGTATTGGATTGCGATTTCGGGATTGATGTTGCGGAGTTTCCAGCAGATGTCGTTGTTGAGTTCGGCGGCGAGCGAGTCGGGGGCTTGCATAGCAACGTTGATAAGGCTGTCAATCTTCTTATCCACAACAGATTGCGCAACCACCCTTTCCGGTGTCAATGTTGACATCAGTACAATCAACGCGACTATTATCGCCCTAAATAATGTGTATGATATTACTCGTTGCATTATAACCGCAAAGTTAATTGTTTTTTTTCGTTTCAACAAAATCCAAACGCAAAAATCTTGCAAATTTTTTTTATAATTATGTCAAAAAAAACGTGTTGTGCAAAAAAAATAATAATCACTTAACATTGCCCTATCCAAAAATTCTTTATTTTTGTATGGTTGAAATTTCAAGACAATTTGTAGCAAATGATAACTAATTTGGAACAATTGGTGGAGCATGCCTCCAAGGTGGGTCGCAAAAAACTCTCTGTGGCGTGTCCGTATGACGGGCATACTATGGCAGCAGTGGAACGCGCTCGTAGTCAGGGTTTTGTGGATGTAGTTTTTACGGGCGACTTGGAGCGTATCAAGATTGCCGCCGCAGAATCCGACATCGATTTGTCCAATTATGAAGTTTGCGACATTCCTTTTGATGATGCTGCGTTGCAGACTGCCTGCCGCAAGGTTTCCGTAGGCGAGACGGATATTTTGATGAAGGGCTTGATTAGTTCGGAAAAATACCTTAAAGCCGTGCTCAACCGCAACACAGGTCTCCTGACGCTTGGCAGCACCATCAATCACGTTGCCGTGATGCAAAATCCCAATATTGATAGGCTGATTATTTTTGGTGATTCGGCGGTGATGCCCACTCCCGATTTCAAACAAAAATTGCAGATACTCAATGCGTTGACCTCAATGGCAAGAATCCTCGGCAATGAAAATCCAAAAGTTGCTTTTGTGGCGGCGACGGAGTTGATTAGCCCTGCAATTACTGCGGGTCAGGACGCTGCAATTATTTCAAAAATGAGCGAGCGCGGGCAGTTGGATTGCATTGTGGACGGTCCGCTCGGTCTTGATGTCGCCATCAATAAGGAAGCCGCTGATATTAAGAATGTTAGAGGTTCAATCCACGGCGATGCAGATTGTCTTGTGTTCCCCGAAATTGAGGCTGGCAACGCCTTTTATAAAGCCAACACCAAACTCGCAAATTCCACAATCGCCGCTGTCCTCGCTGGTACAAAATCTCCCGTCGTAATGACCTCACGTGCAGATAGCATTGATTCTAAATATTATTCAATTTTGTTGGCGTTGATTGCCGGAACGGTGGTTTAAGCATTGTAAACCGTTCTTGTCTCCAATGACCTTGCCAATGTAACTTCGTCGGTGTATTCCAAGTCGCCGCCGAAAGCCACGCCGCGTGCTATCTGGCTGATTTTGTTTACTTTATCGGAGAACAATCGTGAAAGATAAAAACACGTTGTGTCGCCTTCCATGTTTGCGCTCAATGCAAAAATAAGTTCATTTACATTGCCGCCGTCGCCGATGCGGTCGGAGAGTTGTTGGATGTTGAGGTCGCCGGGGCCGATGCCGTCGATAGGGGAGATGAGCCCTCCCAAAATGTGGTAAGTGCCTTTGTAAGTGCTGGTTTGCTCGATTGCAATGACGTCGCGGATGTTTTCAACTACGCATACAGTGGCGCGGTCGCGACGCGGATTTGCACAGATGCTGCACGTTTCTTCATCTGAAAGATTGCCGCAAACCTTGCAGGTTTTGATGTTTTTTTTGAGGTTGACGAGCGATTCCGCCAAAGCGTTTACGGTGTTGGTGTCGCGCTTCAGAAGGTCGAGGACGAGTCGGAGCGCGGTCTTGCGCCCGATGCCGGGGAGTTTGGAGAAATTATCTACCGCCGTTGTCAACAGTTTTGAGGGAATGTATTCCATTTTCCTTGTGAACGTTAGGTTGCCGCCTTGCAGCGGCGTTTTTTTCAACGTGAATTTTGGCGAATTATAACGAATTAAAACGAATTTCTTTTTAATAATTCGTTTTAATTCTTTTAAATTCGTTTCAATTTTTGTTTAAAAAAGAAGCCGTCGTAGGCGGCGTTGATAATGTTATCGTTGCGGATTTGTAGAAGATGAACATCGAGGTTGCTATCAGGATGTGCGAAATGTCGTTGTGATTGAACCACGGCGAGAATTGGAATTTTGTTGCCATCACGGGTCCTGAAAAAAGCATCACGCCCGCGCCAATGAGCAACAATTTTTGTTCTGCTCCAAATTGGTGTTTCTTTACCATCAATTGCAACGGCACGAGCACTGCGTATAGTGTAAACGCAATGTGTGCGGCGGCGACGTTGTAGTCAACATAAATAATCATCAATATCAATACCAAAATCGACTCTGCCGTGATGACTGCAAGCCAACGTTTGCGCGAAATGTCGGGCGCAAGGTCGGAGGCGCGGTCAACGAGCGAGAGTTCAAAGAGGGACGCGGATGTTATGTTGAAAAGCCAATTGGGCATATTGTGGATGTGGTAGGCGAATTTATCAGACCAATCGAGGAGCGCGATTTGAGGCTTGGTGAGTAGAGGCTCCACAAAATAATATGCGAATGCGTGGCTCATCAACCCTGCAAACAATGTGCAAAGTCCCATCGTCAGGAAAAAATGCGGATAATGCGGCATATATCCGCCGTTTGCCTTTGATGTGCGGCGGAGTTTGATGTATGCGGAGATGCACACTGCTGTTATGATGAAGTCGGTGAGGGCAGTCATTGGTTCCAACACTGACACGCCGCCCAAAAGCCATTCTGTTCTTTCCATTTTGTAAGTATTGTTTCGGACGGCAAAGTTAGTGTTTTTTTGTGTGATTCACAAAAAAATCAGAGTACGATGCCAAGCACGTGTACATCGTCGGTCTGTTCGTAGTCGCCCTTCCACTCCAAGAATGTGCGTTCCAATTCTACGCGCTGTTGTTCCATTGGGAGTTTGTAGTATTGTAGCAGCAATTTTTCAAAAGTGGCGATGTAAAACCTCTTTTGCTTGTCGCCGCCAAATTGGTCTGGGTAGCCGTCTGTGGTGGCGTAGGCAATGTCGCCGTGGTTTACTTTGAATTGTGTGCTTTTGAATGGAACGGTGTCGCGTCTGTCGATGCCAATGGTCATGCGGTTTGGCTTGAGGCGGATGAGGTATGCGTCTTTTTGGTCGTTGATAATAATCTTGCTGCCCGAAGCCTCGCATACAGCCTCGGTCTCCGCGTCTGGCGTTCCAAACCTTAATATATATGCGTGTGAATATGCGCCGGCGTAGTCGATGATGCAGTTGTTGCGGTCATATACAAACATACTTGCATCCATGCTGTCGCTCAGTACGCCGTCCTTGTCGCGCTGGTGGAGCTGGTGGATGATGCCGGTGCGCACGATGTTGAGTATGTTGGCGGCGGTGATGTCGTCGAGTTTGTAGAGAGTTTGGTTGAGCATCACCTGACCAAGCATACTGATGAAAGCACCCGGCACGCCGTGGCCTGTGCAGTCGGCGACGGTGAATACAGATAGTCCGTTTTTGTAGCCGACCCAATGAAAATCGCCGCTCACGATGTTGCGTGGCATATTGATGACAAAATGGTCTCCCAAAATCTCGTCAGAGAATATCTTCATCGGTTGTATTGCGTCTTGTATGCGTCGGGCGTAAGTGATGGAAGCGTTGATTTCCTTGTTTTGGTCGTCGATTTTTTCGTATGCCCGGTGTAGTTCGGTGATATTGGTGCTCACCCATACAATCATCATTATTTCACCGTTGTCGTCCAATACCGGCGTAACCGACGATTGCACCCAAAATGGCTTGCCTTCCAGGTGTTTCATCTCGGCGGTGTAAGTCTGAGTCTCTTTGGTGGCGATTACTTTTTCGAACACGTTCCTTGTCTCTGGCGTCATTGCCGACGCTTTGAGGGCAGGATGAGTGTTTAACTGCGAAATGGGGATGTGAGTTTCGCGGGAGAAGGCGTCGTTGAACCAAATCATTTTGCCTTCCTTGCTTGTGATATAGATGGAGTTGCTTGTAGTAGAGGCTACGGCAGAGAGCATCTGGAGTTCGTGGTTGCTTTCTTCGAGTTTTTGTGTGGTATTGTGGAGTTCTGTGATGTCGGTATTTACCCACACAATCATAGAAATCTCGCCGTCGTCGTCAAGCACGGGAGTTACAGCCACTTGCACCCACATCGACATACCTTCTATGTGCGTGATTTGGGTGGTGTATTCTTGCGGCTGTTTTGTGGCGATTACTTTTTCGTAAATTTTTCTTGTTTCGGGCGGCATCGCTACCTTCTTGGTCGCGGGATTTGTGCCTATTTGGTCTAATGTAATGCCCGTGTCCCGTGTGAAAGCGTCGTTGAACCAAATGAAATCGCCTTCATAATTGGTGATGAAGATGGAGTTGCTGGTCATTGCCGCCACAGCGGAGAGCATTTTGAGTTCGCGGTTGCTCTTTTCGAGTTTTTGGGTGGTCTTGCGCAGTTCGGTGATGTCGCTGCACACAAGCACCATCATTGAGATTTCGTTGTTATGGTCGAATATGGGCGTCAATGTTGTCTGCATCCAAACGTCGCCTTTTTCGGGTGCAAACAATTTCATATTGAATACGAAATCGGTGGATTGCTTTGTTTCCAGCACTTTGGCGTATGCCTCCTTTGCCTGTGCCGGCATCAGCGAGCCCCTGAGCTCGGGATTGGTGTGGAGATCCTCGAATGGTATGCCCGAATATTTGGAAAACGACTCGTTGAACCACGTGAAATCGCCTGTGATGTCGGTGATGAAGATGGCGTTGACAGTGGCGGCGGCCACTGTGGAGAGAATACGCAATTCCTTGTTGCTCTCTTCGAGCATCTCGGTTGTGGCGCGGAGTTCTTGGTTTTTCTGCGAAATCTCCTCTTGTTGCACTATGAGTTCCTGCGAACGTTCTTCCAAAGCGTCGCGTTGTTCGCGTAGCAGTTGGTTTTTCTTTTTCTTTTTGATGAATAGCAACACAATCACCGATAGCGACAACGCCGACATTGCGACAAATGCTATCGCCCACCTGATGATTTTTTCGTCGCGCTCCAATTCTTGTTCCTTGATTTGTTCTGCGAGGTTGCGCTCCTGGTCAAACAAATATTCCATCTCCTCGCGGGTGGCTTCCTTGATTTTGTCCAAGTCGGAGACGGCAAAATACGATTGCTGAGCGATTTGGAGATAGTTGAGAGCCTTTTTGTAATTTTTTTTGTGGTCGTAAATACGCGAAAGTGAATGTGCAGAATGTGTCATAAGCGGGAAGGCGCGTATTTCGCGTGCCAGGTCAAAGCCTTTTTCCATATAATATGCTGCCGAATCCTCCATGTTTTTGTAGTTGTAATACTCGCCGAGAGTGATGTATGAATCGGCAATTTTATCCTTGTGAGCGAGTTGGCGGCGGATGCGCAATGCGAGGAATATATTGACAACGGCGGCAGAGTCGTTGTTTTTTTTCATGTATGCGATGCCGAGTCCATTGTGTCCGTCGCTGAGGTATTTGAGCGAATTGCGCGCCGAATTGTCAAGCCCGGTTTCTATGAAATTGTTGATGCCGTCCTTGTAAAGTTGTATCGCTTCGTCGAATTGGTTGGAGGCGAGTTTGAGGTCGCCGTCCACTATCAACGAAGTGTTGTAAAAATTGCGGTACATGTTGTTCTTGGAGTTTTTGTCGCGTTTGAAAATCGACAATGCCCCTGCAATATATCCTGCTGCTTTTTTGTAGTCGGCTTGGTTTTTATAGATGATAGCTGTGTGCAGATACACCTCGCCGGTCAAGAGTGGGTCGTTGGTGCACTCGTTTTCCACAATAGAAACCGCTTTGAGAATGTTGCGGATGCATAGCACTTCGTTGTGGATTTCGTTGTAAGCGTATGCAAGAAAACAATGCATTTTTGCAATCTGTTTGTAAGCCTTTTTGGGCGTTAGGTATTTGATGGCGTATTGATAGCAACTGATTGCAGAATCAATCCGCCGCTCACGTATAAGGCTGTGTGCCTGTAGAATTTGGGCACGTATGTAAATCTCATTGTCGCCGGATATTTCGGCGAGATGCTGCATTTTTTGAATGCAGCGGTTTTTGCCGTTTTGACTGTTGATGACATCGTACATCAGGTATATGCGAGCCAGGGAGCCGGTAGCCTTCAATGGGTCCTCCTCCTTTGCAACGGCGTTTTCGGCTTTCATCAACGTATTGTTCCACAATTGTTTGTTGCTTGGGTCGATGGTGTACAGCGACGCGGTAATCTCTTGTTCTTCTTCGCAAAGAATATCGCTGTATATGTATTCCACCTGTCCCAAACAATTGCTGACAATCGTTGTCGTTAATAATATGACGAGCAATAATAATTTCATGGCGTAGTTTTGTCAATAATAAACTACATCAAATTCTGTTCCTAATTCATCCAATATTGACGTTCTTTTTCATCCATTTTTTCGATGGCGTATCTGAGTGTCGTGCGGTGCATTTCATTGCGGTAGTCGGCGAGGAAGTCGCGCAGGATTTCCATGCCGCAACATTTGCCAAGTTCGCGCAACATCCAGCCCACAGCCTTGTGCATCA
>DGIK01000209.1:34839-35086 GCA_002393195.1 Bacteroidales bacterium UBA3824
CAGCCTTGTGCATAAGGTCGTGCGGGTGTTTCAGATGGAATTTTGCATATCGCAATGCGTATTCGGGCAGATTGTTGCGCGAGGTAGTCCACGTGAACACCATCGAAATGCGCTGTTGCCAGAGGTTGTCGCTTTCGGCAAGGCTTTGTACAATGTCTTCTTTGTCAGGAAGTTGCATGATAGTTTTGTCAACAATCCAATTGCCGATTATCTTTGGCGCGGTGAGGTCCACAAGGTCCCAGTTGTT
>DGIK01000209.1:35149-35901 GCA_002393195.1 Bacteroidales bacterium UBA3824
GGAATTGCGGACATAAAAACTTGCTATCGCGTCTCGCTCCGCCATCGAATTGACATCGTGTATCAATCTCGCAGACTGCAATTTCAGGTATTTTTCCACCAAAATCAAGAATCCGCACAGCCTTATTTCGTGGTATTCGGAATCAATTAGTGCCTGAATGTCCTCAAAATCAAGGTCTTTGCTGTCCTTGACAAACGCCCTTGTCTGAGGATTTTTGAGTCCGAGAAATTTGTCGCCCTCGCCGTAATCGCCTTTGCCGGTCTTAAAAAATTGCATCAGCACCTCGCGCTGTACGTCGTCGCCAGCGGCTATCATTTTGTCTATTAGTGTTTTGGCTCTGTCTGTCATAATTGGATGTGTTGAGGTTTGTGGGTGATGTTTTGGATTATTTTTATTAATGATAACTATTGCAAATGTGCAAACTTTTTCGCAACCAAAAGTAAAAGTAGTTTTTTCAT
This sequence comes from Bacteroidales bacterium UBA3824, assembly GCA_002393195.1. GTDB lineage: Bacteria > Bacteroidota > Bacteroidia > Bacteroidales > UBA3824 > UBA3824. The sequence continues at coordinate 35,608 of DGIK01000209.1, forward strand.
GATTTTGTTTGGAAATAAATTTTTTCGCCGCAAAGGTAATACTTTTTTTGTTAACTTTGCCGCTACAAACACAAAAAAAATCGCCATGAGAAGAATTACCATCATCACCGGCGCATCACATACGGGCAAGACATTGCTTGCGCAGAAAATTTTGGAGCGTTGCGCGATGCCGTACCTCTCGATAGACCATTTGAAAATGGGACTTATCCGCAGCGGTCATACGGATTTGACGGCGCAGGACGACGACGCGCTCACGGATTTTCTGTGGCCAATCGTGTGCGAAATCATCAAGAC
>DGIK01000016.1 GCA_002393195.1 Bacteroidales bacterium UBA3824
GAGAAGATGAAGAGCCTCGGCACTGCCGCTTGTCCGCCTTATCACATTGCGTTTGTAATTGGCGGTACGAGTGCCGAGAAAAACCTCCTGACCGTAAAACTTGCCTCCACGCATTATTACGACTCGCTGCCCACCACCGGCGACGAGACCGGCCGCGCATTCCGCGACGTTGCCCTCGAAGAAGAGTTGCTCAAAGAGGCTTACAAGATTGGTCTCGGTGCACAGTTCTCGGGCAAATATATGGCTCACGACGTGCGTGTAATCCGTCTGCCGAGGCACGGCGCAAGTTGTCCGATTGGCTTGGGCGTTAGTTGCTCCGCCGACCGCAACATCAAGGCAAAAATCAACAAGGACGGCATTTGGATTGAGAAGATGGACGACAAGCCCTACGAACTCATTCCCGAAGAACTCCGCAACGCAGGCGAAGGCGACGCTGTAAAAATCGACCTCAACCAACCGATGAGCGAGGTTTGCAAGATTTTGAGCAAATATCCTGTTTCTACACGTCTCTCGCTCAACGGCACTATCATCGTAGGTCGCGACATTGCACACGCCAAACTCAAAGCGCGTCTCGACGCCGGCGAAGACCTTCCTCAGTATATGAAGGATCACCCGATTTACTACGCTGGTCCTGCCAAGACTCCCGCCGGAATGCCTTGTGGCTCAATGGGTCCCACAACTGCCAACCGCATGGATCCCTACGTTGACGAGTTCCAAGACCACGGCGGCTCAATGATTATGCTCGCCAAGGGCAACCGCACCGAAGCCGTAACAAACGCCTGCAAGAAGCACGGCGGATTCTACCTCGGCTCCATCGGCGGTCCTGCCGCAATTCTCGCGCAAAACAACATCAAGTCAATCGAGTGCGTGGAATATCCCGAACTCGGAATGGAAGCTATTTGGAAAATCGAAGTACAAGACTTCCCCGCCTTCATCTTGGTTGACGACAAGGGCAACGACTTCTTCAAACAGTTGAAGCCGTGTAGCGGATGCACAATTTTGGCGTAAGCCTCGGTAATTGAGAATTGAAAATTGACAGTTGACAATGGTTTGGTAGAAAACCGTTGTCAACTGTTTTTTATTTGCGGATGAATAAATCAAATTGGCAATGACAATTTTGGTTTATGTTCGATGAACATTACATAATAAATAGGCAAATACGAAATTTTACCCTTGGTTTTTGTTTCCCTTGTATTTGAAAACACAATACCTTTTTTTATTCCGTATTCATCGTTGTTGACAAACATATTCAGAGCGCTGTGAACATAGTAATCTTTGCCCGATTTCACTTCTATTGGCACAACAGATAAAGAATCAAAATCGTCGATAAGGAAATCAACTTCACCGCATTTTTTGTTGTCGTAGTAATATAAGTGGAATCCGTGAGCGTTAAGTTCTTGTGCCACAACTGATTCGTAAACAGTTCCAAGGTTGAGACTGAGTTCATCGTCTAATATGGCTTTGATATTGTATTGATAAAGCAACGACGTAAGTATTCCAACATCGTTTAGATAGAGTTTTAACAAGTTTTTTTTGACGGACTGCAACAATGGGAATCTCGGATTGCTGATAGCATCCACCTGCAAGGCTATTCCTGACTGCACTAAATAATCAAACTCGTCTTCATAGTCAGAAAATTGTTTACCTTGTTTGTTTTCTATCTTGCTGACAATCACACGTTTTTTCCTACTTTCAAGGTTTGATGGTATTAAGTCGTAAACTCGCCTAATTTTCAGTTTTTGATGACGGTCGTACTGCGAAGCGTCGATGCCATAAAGCGTATGCACGTCGTTTTGTATGTCGCGCATCATCTGTATATTCTTGTCTTCCAAAAACTTGTTAACAGCATCGGGCAGCCCGCCAGTAAGCAAATAATATCGAAAGAGACGCATAAAATGATTGTGCAAAGGTTCTGTTATCGGCTCGTCATTGTTAAACTGTCTGCGTGCCAAATCGATAACGTCTTTGCCAACCCCCATAGCCCAAAAAAATTCTTCCATATCCAAAGGATACATCTGTTTTATCATCACGCTGCCCAGTGGAACAGAAGGGGTTTGCGAAAGTGCAATGCCAAGTTGCGAACCGCTGGCAATGAATGTGTATCGTTGGTCTTGATTTAGGAATTTGAGCAAAGTGAGCAATTGAGGGTACACTTGTATCTCGTCGAGAAAAATAAGCGTGTCGCTCTTAGTGCCCAACCGATTACCAAATAGGGCACTAAGTTGCATATAGAAAGAATCGAGCCCTGTTACTTGGGCAAACAAACGATCTTTCTCGCTATCTGCCCTGAGGTCGATCTCAATATAATTCTTAAACAACTTACTACATACATACCTGATAATAAAAGACTTGCCAATCTGCCTTGCTCCATTAACAAGTAATATCTTGTTTTGCTGTGCCGAGAAAAAATTCTCTAAGAAATATGAAAATTTACGTTCTAACATAACCTTAATTCATTTTATGCTGCAAATATATTGATTTTTAATTTATTAAACAAGTATTTGTCATTTTTTCCATATTTTTTTGGGGTGATTTTGTCATTTTTTCCATAAAAAATAAGGGTGATTTTGTCATTTTTACAATTTTTGTCAAACTATAATTTTCTGCAAAAAGTTACTAAAAATCCCTTGCAAATGCTGTAAAAAGTTACTATATTTGCATTGTAAACAATTAACACCTACTATTATGAATAGTGTAATCTTGTTTTGGAATCCGGATATTTCGAGTTTTAAATACGACGATTTCGGATATGCCATTAGGAATATAAATAACGAGACCTTCAATTGGAGTGTTTGGGAACACGAAAAGGCAAGGAAGGGCGACCAATTTTACCTCGTGAAGTGCGGCGGGGAGAGTAACAATGGCATCTGTATGAGTGGACATTTCGTTTCTGACCCGTACCTCGGCGAAGATTGGTCGGGCAAGGGGCGCGAAGTCTATTATATGGATATGAAAATCGATGTCGCCATCAATCCTAAGTATTTCCCTGTGTTGACTGCGGAAGAATTGCAGAATGTGTTCCCCGATTTTGATTGGACGGGCGGACATTCAGGTCGGATTTTGCCCAAAATATACTCTCCGCATAGCCTTTGGATGAAGTTTCTCGAAAATAATTTGCGTGTTTTTGAGCAACAGACCTATATTGACCTATCAATATTTGGCGTGGAGAATACATCGTACGTGCCTTCCGCTCCTGCGAAATACTCCATCAACAATCTCCTGAAAAAATACACTCGCGAGGATTTTGTGTTCTTTTGGCACGAATATCCGCACGACCCTGTTCAAAAAACCTGCCTGAGCCAATGGTACGCCTGCAATTTTTGCGTTTCGGGCATAGAATATTTCACCACCGAGCAATATATGATGGCGTCAAAGGCTTTGATGTTCAAGGATTTGGATATTTATCAACAGATATTCCAAGCCAAAACACCGCAAGAGTTTAAGAATTTGGGCAAATTGGTGAAAAACTACGACGATGCCGTTTGGAACTTGCACAAAGACCGCATTGTCGTCGAAGGCAACTATGCAAAATTCTCCCAAAATCCCGCATTGAAAAACTTTTTGCTCTCCACCGGCAACAAAATTTTGGTTGAGGCAAGTCCCTACGACAAGATTTGGGGCATTGGACTTGAAGAATCCGACGACCGCGTCCTCGACCCCGCTCAATGGCAGGGCGAAAACCATCTCGGCTTTGCCCTGATGACGGTAAGGGATATGCTGAAATAGGGAGAGGGTTGGCTAAAATTAACTGAAAATTCGTAATGTAACTATGGACGTCGTACTTCCAGAAAGAATCACCAAACGCATTGCCAATCAGGCTCGATTGGTGGTTGCATCATACATTAATTATTGTTACAGAGGCGACAAACCTACTGACAGCGAGGCGGAGATAGCGTGCTATGAATCGGTTGTACACGATTTAGTAGAGCAATTTCGCCAACCATTCAGAAGTGATGAAACACGGACGCCAAACCGCGAACAGGAACTCCTCAAACGTTTGAAGGAGCGTTACGGCAATGATGTTTCGTATGAAGCAAAAGATCGTTACAGTTCTCGTAAGATAATTTGGGTGCAACTCGGTATGGGCGCATCAATCGGTCTTTATTGGCAGGAATACCAAGGTTGTATGGACGTGGTATTTTACACACGTGGCATTTATGATATTTATGTGAAATATTCTGATTATGACAAGGTTGAAGAGATTATCGACTTTGTACGAGCCAATATTACCAAGTGGCAACCGTTGGCGCAGGAGTGCATCCGCGATTATCGCAAAAAACAGAAACTCCAAGAGATTAAGGCGACCGCTGTCAAATCGTTTGCCACACAAAAACTTGACGTCTGCGGCATCCCTTACAAGTTGGAACAAGGCAAACTCCGCGACAAGATTTTTTTCAAGATTTCCGACAAGCACAAGGCGATGTTTTATCTTTCGCACAAGGATTTTGACACCGCCATCGACAAAATAATAGTCGCCGCCGCTCAACTCAAAGATTTGGTTACGGAGGCAGGATTGCAAATCGAAATCAAGAAAATCTCCGATTACGACTATTTTACTAACGACATAACCCCCAATTAATTATGAACAAAACCGCAATCATCGCCGCATTTTTGGCATTGGGCTGCGTTACCACAAACGCCCAAGAAAAACTCTTCAACAGACCTAACTGATTTTGCACAGAAGGTGTTTAAATAAACCCTCGCCTTATGCCGCCTTGTACAACTGCCGTTGAAACTCGAAGTAATGGTTGCGGATTTGCGGTACGTCCATTGAAAGGTTGGCTTTGGCGTCGGCAATTGAGCCGTATTTCATATTGATGAACTTGCCGAGGTTGTCGGACGTGAACTCGCGGTAACTGTTGCGCAGATATTGCGATATGAGGAAATCGGTGAAGACGCGCTGAGCGGCGTTTTGACGCTTGTAATAATCTTGCTTAACAAGTTCCACACGCTTGGTGCGTTCCATCGGTTCGGTTTCGTAGGCAATGTATTCGAGCACGTCGAGAAGGTCGCAATCCTCACGCCCCATTACACGCTGAATGGTTTGGAGTTTTTCTTCGTGAAAACCCTCGCGCTCCAAATGGCTGAGTAACGCCTGACGTGTGTCGGGGTGCTCCCATTGTTTTCGCAAGTCTTCGGGACCGTTGAAAAAATGTGGCAACTTGCCAAAGAGACGTTTGATAAATTCTTCTATTGAAATTAGTTCGTCGCCAAACTGAAAACGCTCTGTCCAAGTGGTTTTGAGTTCCATAGTCCGCTTGTCCGAAAGGCGTACTATCACTTTCTGTTTTGGTTTGCTGCCGCCGTCGCAAGTGCAGGGCAGATGTCCGCAATTAGGACACGGTTGTGGCTGATTGAAAGGCGTTTCGGGTTCGTTGGCGGTGTTTACGCTGTTGTGTGGTTTCTTGTTGCAGGTGCAAGGATAATTGCCGCAGACAGGGCAAAACGGGTCGCCGTCCCACTCGGCATCTTGAAAATTGCGGCTCGCTCCCACAAAGTCGTAAATGGTGAAATAATATTTGTCGTCGAAAAGGCGTGTGCCGCGACCTATTATCTGCTTGAACTCCACCATATTGTTGACAGGACGCATTAGCACAATGTTGCGCACATTGCGGGCATCAACGCCTGTGGAGAGTTTTTGCGATGTGGTAAGTATGGTGGGCAACTTGCGTTCGTTGTCTTGAAAAAGTTTGAGAGTTGCTTCTCCATCGGCACCATCGTCGGCGGTAACACGCTCGCAATAATTGGACGCAGGGTTGGTTTTATGACGGTTAATCATATCGCGGATAATGTGGGCGTGCAACTGTGTGGCGCAAAATACTATCGTCTTTTCGTCGGGATTGATTTGCGAAAGCATCTCTATTACACGGTGTTCGTCGCGCTGACGGATTTCTATGCGTCCGTTGTAAAAGTCGCGTTCGGTGTAAGTTTTTTCGGTGTCGATTTCGCCCTCAATGTCGTCATCGGGATTGTAGGTGTACTCGTCGATGTTGCTTTCCGAAATTCGCACGCGGAATGGCGTGAGATAGCCGTCGGCAATGCCCTGTTTGAGCGAATAAGAATACACCGGCTCGCCAAAATAGCGGTATGTGTTGGCGTTGTCCTGACGGCGCGGCGTGGCTGTCATACCGAGTTGACAGGCGGGCGAAAAATAATCCATAAGTTCACGCCATTGGCTTTCGTCGTTTGCGCCTCCACGGTGGCACTCGTCGATGATTATGAAATCAAAAAAATCTTTCGGGTATTGCTTGTAATATTGACAGCCGCTGCCGTCGGTGCACATAAAGGTCTGAAATATTGTAAAATAGAGATGCCTTGCCGTAGGCACTTTGCCGTGATGTTTGCGGAGTTCGTCGGGCGTGATGCGTACCATGGCATCTTCGGGAAACTGTTCAAAATCGTTGACGGCTTGGTTGGCAAGTATATTGCGGTCGGCGATGAAAAGTATGCGCGGACGTTGGTCGGCTCCGTGGAGATTCCATTTGGTCTGAAATAGTTTCCAACAAATCTGAAAAGCGGTGTATGTTTTGCCCGTGCCGGTAGCCATTGTGAGCAAAATGCGGTTTCGTCCGTTTGCCACTGCGTTGAGCACGTTGTTGATAGCGTTTACTTGGTAATAACGAGGTTCGCGGTTGCCGCCACGGTTGTAGGGTTCGAGATTGAAACGGTCGCGCCAAATGTTGGCTATCGGGAATGTCATCTGCCACAATTCTTGCGGCGATGGAAATTTGTCGATAAATTTTTCGGTGGAAGGCACGGTATAATTGCCGTGCGCATCCTTTACGCCCATATCGATGAAGTAAATTTCAACGCCGTTGGTTGAATAGGCGTAACGAATCTGCAACATTTCGGCGTACTGCTTGGCTTGCGGCACGCCCACCGAAACGTCTGTTTCGTCTGACTTGGCTTCCACAACGGCGAGTTTTATGCCCTTGTATTCAAGGATGTAGTCAACTTTTTTGGGATTGCGGGCTTTGAGTTTTTCCACACGACCGGGCGCAATCAGGTATGCGCGTTGCTCGTTTAGAATCTGACTATCAGGCACTTGCTCCCAACCCACAGCATAAAGCGCGGGGTCTATCTTCTTTCGGCGTGTTGTTGATTCGTCCATAATTTTGATATTATTTATTTTAATTCGTTAATCCTCGAACATACTTGTTGTATATGGTCGAGACCGTACAACAAGGCGCGGCTGTCAATATCCATCCACATAAAGAGTGTCTGTATTTTTTGATATTCGTTCAAGATATACGCTGTGTCAATAACGGGCTGTTGCAAATAGAAACATACAGGTTCGTGGTGCGCAATACGGTTACGCAAAGTGTTGATTTTGTCCAACTCGTTGAAAACGTATGAGTGGTTGTATTGTATTTCAGGAGTGGAACGTGCCTTGTTCGGGAAAATGCGCAGAAGCCGTCTGCCTGTAAGACGGTATTGAATGGGAGAGAACATATATTTCCAAACACCAAACTCCATTTCTGCCAACAATTTGGAATGAGAATAAGAGCCTGAACTACGAAGTTTGTTATACGCGTGGTTGATGATGTCGAATGACTTAAACATTGTAGGATTGGTAAAAATACCGTTGCCCATAATTGAATCTTTCAACCATTCTGCACCCAAAAAGGCTGTTAAATTGGCATCTATGGCATTCCGCAGCGCAACTTCAAAGCAACTTATTATTGTAAACGCCTCTTGCGAAAGTTGCAAGTTGTACCTGTACAAGGTCATTGCTTTCCGCGTATCGCCTTTGCAAGCGGTCAGGTAGCGGTTCATTCGCTTTTGCGACATTATTTTTTCAAAATCTTTGTACTTCATAATTTTTTTTGAAAAAAGTTAGTAAAAAATTTGCAAATATAAAAAATTCATTTTATCTTTGCAGCATCTTGACTCCCACCGTGCCACTGACCTCGGTCAAGCCGGTGGGTTTAGTTTTTTTATTTGCCAAATATAATCATTTTTTTCACCATTACAAAATTATTTTTGCCAAATGGCAGACGAGCCGTCTGCACTCCAACATTTATCCAAACACCTTTTTCAACAACGCCTGTTTCAGGTCGTTGCAGAGGGTTATGGTTTCGGTGTAGTTCGTTTGCAATGCTTTCACATTGGCAGAGAGGGCGTCGAGGCGGTCGGCGATACGCTGCTGCTCGTCTGTTTCTTTTGGAAAAGCCAATAAAACTTTACTCAAATTTGCTTGACTAAACGTAGGAATAGCCGTTCCTGCAACAAAATTATCGAAATCATTTTGAACCCAAGGGGTTCGTATCAAATAAGCAAATAGTCTATTATTGATTTGAATATTTTTTATAACAACAGACTGGGGGTTTATTGTAGCCTTATGCGGCAATTTGTCAACTATCGCAGACTTGCCATACGAACTACCTGTTTTAACAATCAAGACATCACCATTTTGAACCATTATCTCAGGTGATTCTTCATATTTATACCAAGAAATATATTGGCATTTTGTATAGTCCATTGCCCCATCTTGTATATTTGATGGACTTAATGTAATTGCACCGTCATTTGGTCCACTTACCATATCTTTGGTTGTATATCCTCTAAAACCAATTCGACCACATATATTGCCCACTTCTCCCAACTTCTTCTCCCCCCATCCCTCTTTCGGTGTCAACAACTCTTTTAGTGCGGCTTGAAACAAATCTTTGGCGGCTTGCAGTTGCTTTTCGGCATTGGCTTTAAGGGCTTCTATCTTCGCAAACTCGGCATCAAGATAGGAAACAATGCGCTGCTGGTCAGAGAGCGGAGGGATTGGAGTGGAAATAGCAAGGAATTTCTCAAAAATAATATTGTGAATACCGGTAGTTGCATTCTGCATTTCCTTTGTCCATCCTTCTCGATATACATATAAAAGGTATTTATACAAAAACTCAGGTGTTATTTCGTTTTGATTGTTAATACGCAAAATTGATGTAAAATTACTTACTGAAAATTCACCTTCTGCATTAAAGAGCACAGTTCTTCCAACTGGTTGTTTTTCGCTACCTCCTGACTTTTCAACAATTAAATCACCTTTTTGTAATTTACGTTTTTGGTATTGTTTTGCTTCGACATTGAGATATTCAATTTTTGAAAAATCTAAGGTTATATCTTTTGTAAAATTGGTATTTCTTATAACACCTACATTTACAAACGGCTCTTTTTTCCCTTTCCAGAGTCCATTGATTGTGGTTGCAATCTCACCCAACTTCATATATTTCCATCCTTGTTTCATAGCATCTCTTATGTTTAGTTAATTGCAAAGATAGTGGATTATTGGGAGATGGCAAAAAATTTTTATGGAAAGTTGCAAATATTTCCTTACCTTTGTGCAATATAAGAATCATATATTACACAAAATGGCAGACATTAAAGTTGACATAAACCAAATTGAACAAATCAGCAACCATTTGTACGATGGCGTCGTCAAGATAATAGACAATGCAAGGCATCAAGTTGCTGTTTATGTAAATACACAGACGAGTTTGACATATTGGAATGTTGGCAAATACATAAACAACGAACTTAATTATCAGCCTTACTCGGCATACGGTCAAAAGATTCTTGCGACATTGTCGCAAAAATTAACCGAACGGTACGGCAAAGGCTTCACTTATTCGGCATTGACGCGAATGGTGAAGGTGGCTCGTATTTATTGCGACGAGTCAATGTTTGCGACACTGTCGCAAACATTGACTTGGAGTCATTTCATAGAACTCATCACCATAGACAACGACACCAAGCGGCTGTTTTACCAACAGATGAGCATTGCAGAACATTGGAGCGTAAAAAAGTTGCAAATCAAACAAGACGAGATGACTTTTGAACGCTCTCTTATCGCGACAAAGCCCGAGGACGAAATTGTTGAAAAGTTGGGAAATGTTTCGCCCAAACACATCGATGCCGATATTGTTCTAAAAAGTTCATACGTTTTGGATTTTTTGGGGTTGGGCGGTTATTATTCCGAAAACGAATTAGAAGATGCCATCTCTCTGCAATTGGAAAGGTTTATTTTGGAATTAGGTCAAGGGTTCGCATTTCTCGAACGGCAGAAGCGTTTTACAATCGACGGTACCGATTATTATCTCGATTTGCTATTTTATCACCGAAAACTAAAATGTCTTGTTGCCATCGATTTAAAACTTGGCAAATTCAAGCCTGAGTACAAAGGGCAAATGGAACTTTACCTCAAATATATGCAGAAATATGATATGCAACCCGGCGAAAATCCACCGATAGGATTGCTCCTTTGCAGCGAGGGAAATACTGAGCATATTGAATTGCTGATGTTGGGCGAAGATAATATCAAGGTCGGTCAATATACAACATATCTACCTGACAAACAATGGTTTATCGACAAATTAAATCGTTCTATAATGATTGCCCAAGAATATAAGGCAAACCCATTGTCCAAATAATACAGGCATACCAAAATCTTCACCAACTTGGTGAAGATTTCCTTCTTTCATAGCATCTCCTTTATTTCGTTAATCAATCTTGCGGAATCGCTGTTGAGGTCGGCGATTGTGCCGAGAATGTCGGCGGCGGTGCGGGTGTCAACAATTTCGGGTTTGTTGGGATTTTTGACAGAAAGGTCGCAATCGTCGCCAAGGTCGGCAACGTTGAGAGTCCAAGAGTTTTCGCTTTCGGCTTTGGTTTTCTGTAATGTTACAAAATCTTCAAGATCGGCTTCGGTGAGCGGATTTGTTTTGCCAAGGGTGCGGCTGAGGTTGAGTTGGTAATACCAAATTTTTTGTGTCGGCTCGCCTTTGGTGAAAAACAGCACAACGGTTTTTACGCCCGCGCCTTGAAACACTCCTTGCGGAAGGTCGAGAATGGTGTGCAAGTTACATTCTTCGAGTAGTTTACGGCGCAGTGATGCAGCATCGCCATTGCTCAAAAATGTGTTTTTGATTACAATGCCGGCGCGTCCGTTTACTTTGAGCATCTTGATGAAATGCTGCATAAACATATATGCGGTTTCGCTGGTGCGTAGGTCGAAATTGTCAAGCACTTCGGCGCGTTCGCTGCCTCCAAATGGCGGATTGGCAAGGATGATGTCTTTGCGGTCGCGCTGCTGAATGGCGGCGAGGTTTTCGGTAAGTGTATTGCCGCGAACGATGTTGGGCGCAGCCACGCCGTGAAAAATCATATTCATTGTGGCAATGATGTAGGGCAATCCCTTTTTCTCCTTGCCAAAGAATGTTGACTTTTGCAAGGTGTCGGAGTCGCTCACCGAATGTACCTGTTCTTGCATATAATTGAACGCCTCGCAGAGGAAGCCCGCCGAGCCGCAAGCCGGGTCGTAAACTGTTTCGCCGATGCGCGGGTTCACCACTTTTACGATGGTACGGATGAGCGGACGAGGCGTGTAATATTCGCCGCCGTTGCGTCCGGCATTGCCCATACGCTTGATTTTGTCTTCGTATAGCACGGTCATTTCGTGCTTGTCGTCGGCAGACTGAAAATGCAGCGAATCTATCTTGTTGATAATCTCGCGCATATTGTATCCGCTGCTCACCTTGTTGCGCAGTTCGCTGAATATCTCGCCAATCTTGTATTCAAGCGTATCGGGCGACACGGCGGTATCTTTGAAATGTTTGAGCGAAGGGAAGAGTTTTTGGTTAACAAACTCCACAAGGTCGTCGCCGGTCATTGCGTTGATAACGTCGAGTTCGCACTTTGCGGTTTTTGGGGCAGCCCAAGCGTTCCAACGGTTGAAGCCAGTGATAATGCGGCGGTATTCCTTGCCGTTGAGTGCGGCTTCGTCTTCGCGCTCCGTTTCAAGGTCGTCGAGGTATTTCAAAAAGAGCAACCACGAAGTCTGCTCTATGTAATCGAGTTCGTTGCTGCATCCCGCCTCGTTGCGCAGGATGGCATCGATTGCATTAAAAGTTGATTCGTATTTCATCTCCATCGAGTTGTGAATAATCAGTTCTTCTACTGCCAGGTTTCCGAACGTT
>DGIK01000131.1:0-626 GCA_002393195.1 Bacteroidales bacterium UBA3824
TCGGTGAGGCATATCTTGATGTCTTCGGTGGATTCGAGGTGCTGCGTCGATAGCCGCTCCACGCCTTTTGCAACGTATGTGTGGCTGTAATTGGTGCAAGCACCGGCGTTTGGGCTTATAGTCATCAGGTGCGACCACTCGCCGCCGCCAAATCCAGTTTCCTCGTAGAGTTCGCGTTTGGCGGCTTCCATCGGGTCTTCGCCCTGCTCCACGCAGCCTGCCGGTATCTCCATTGCGGTGAGCCGCTGTGCGTGGCGGTATTGGCGTTCGAGTACGTATTTGCCGTCTTTGGTGATGGCTATCACGTTGCAAAATTCGGGATATTCAAGGACATAAAACTCCTTGATTTCCACGCCGGTGGGCAGTTTTACGTGGTCGCGGCGGGCGGTGAGCCACGGACGCTTGTAGAGGTATTCGGATTCCAATACCTCCCATTCCATTGGGTCTTTTGGGGTTGGCATCGTTTACTTTAAAATAAGATTATTTGTGTCCCCAGCTCGAGCCGTCAAAACAGTGTGTGCAGAGTTTGCACTTGGGCAGTCCGATGGCTTCCACGAGGTCGTCGAGTTTTTGGAATTTGAGGGTCGTGAGGCCGAGTTCCTTGCGGATTTCGTCCACCATGGTTT
>DGIK01000131.1:679-9385 GCA_002393195.1 Bacteroidales bacterium UBA3824
TTTGGTATTCGGGGGTGTCGGGGTTTGCGTAGATGCTCCAGTCGATTTGGTCGATTTCGGCATTTATCTGGTCCTGCAATTCTTGGTTAGCCTTGATTTCTTCTTCGGTGATGTTGGCGTTGCCGGAGATTCTTTGTGCTATCAGCATTTTGACGGCCTTGTGTGTGGCGAGCTCCATGCTTGAGCGCGAGCGGCTGAAATTCAAAAATTCGCACGGGAACACCAATGGCGGGCAGGCGATGCGCATGTGCACGTCCTTGATGCCACATTCCACGAGGTCTTGCACGTTGTCGCGGAGTTGGGTGCCGCGCACGATGCTGTCGTCGAGGAACACGCCCGAACGTTCTTTTATGATGTCTTCGTTGGGGATGAGCTTCATCTTGGCAACGAGTTCGCGCTGCGTTTGGTTTTGCGGCATGAAGCTGCGTGGCCACGTGGGAGTGTATTTCACATACGGGCGCATATACGGGATGTGGCGGGTGTTGGAGTATCCGAGGGCGTGTCCTACGCCGCTGTCGGGGATGCCAGCCACGAAGTTGATTTGTTTCTTGTTGGCGTCGTCGGGGGTGTTGCCCGGCTCGTTGATGTCGGCTTTTGCGAGCATCTCGCCGCATTTGTAGCGCACGGTGTCCACATTGATATTATTGTCATATACCGATGGCGGGTAGCCGTAATATACCCACAGGAATGAACATATCTGGCTTTTGTCGTGCGCCTGGCTGAGGATTTGGTAGCCGTCTTTGGTTACCGAAACTATCTCGCCGGGGCCGAGGATGTGTTCGAGCTTGTAGCCGAGATTGAGGAACGATGTGGATTCAGATGCCACGCAGTATGACACATTTCCGAATTTGTCCACCTTTTTGCCGATGACGATGGGAGTGCGTCCGAGCTTGTCGCGTCCGGCGATTATCTGGTCGTTGTAGAGCACGAGCATCGAGCAAGAGCCTTTCACGTTGTCCTGGACAATCTTGATGCCCTCCACGAAATCGTTGCCCTCGTGAATCATCAGTGCTATGACCTCGGTCTGATTGTAGCCGCCGTCGCTCTGTTCTGAAAACGAGAGTCCGCGTCCGCCCATGAGTTCGTTGGCGAGTTCCTCGATGTTGTTGATTTTGGCAACTGTCGCCACGGCGTAGGTGCCGATGCTGTTGCGCCTGAGGATGGGCTGTGCGTCGGTGTCGGAGATGCATCCTATGCCCGAGCATCCATCGTAGGTCTTGATTTCGTCGTCAAATTTGGTTCTGAAATAACTGTTTTCAAGGTTGTGGATGTCTCTGTGGTACGTACCAGTAGCGTTGTTGTAGATGGCAAGGCCGCCGCGCTTGGTGCCTAAATGGGAGTGGTAGTCGGTGCCGTAAAACACCTCGTCCACGCATCTTGAATGGGAGACAACTCCAAAAAATCCGCTCATTATGATGTGTTGATTGAATTGTGATTGTGTTTTGATTTTGGCGCAAAATTAGCAAAATGCGTCAATTGTGCAAAAGAAATAAATATTAATTTTTGTATAAATTTTGCAGCGACTTTGCCAAAAAATGTTTACCTTTGCACCGCTAATAATAAGAACAACAAGATGCTATTAAGGCTCAAAATAACCAATTATGCATTGATTTCGGAGACAGAAATCGAGTTTGGCGACGGTCTTACGGTGATTACCGGCGAGACTGGCGCGGGCAAGTCTATCCTGATGGGTGCGCTGTCGCTGGTGCTTGGCAGCCGCGCCGACATATCCGTAATCAAGCAGGGCGAGAAGAAGACAGTGGTGGAGGCGGAGTTTGACGTAAGTGCCTATAATTTAAAGGGTTTCTTTGATGCTAACGACCTCGACTATGCCGACCGCACCGAAATCCGCCGCGAAATACTCGACAGCGGCAAGTCGCGCGCCTTCGTCAACGATACGCCCGTCAACTTGGCGACGCTCAAAGAGTTAGGACAATTGCTCACCGACATACATTCGCAGCACCAGACATTGGAGATAGGGTACGAGGATTTTCAATTGGGATTGATAGACGCCTACGCCAAAAACGGTGCTTTGCTTGCCGATTATGCCCAAAAATATCAGAAATGGCAGCAGGCAAAGTCGCAATTGGAATCGTTGATTAAACGTGCCAAGGAGATAGCGCGGGAGGCTGAGTATCTGCATTTTAGGTTCGACGAACTCGACAAGGCAAAGCTCCGCGAGGGCGAGCAGCAGGAATTGGAGGAGGAGTACGAAATGCTCACGCACAACGAGGACATCAAGATGGCTTTTTCCAACGCCTGCGACGAGCTTATCCGCGCAGAGGAAGGCACGGTGCTCCAAAAACTCAAATCCTCAATCTCCGAACTCCGCAAGATAGCCGCCTACTATCCCAAGGCAGCCGAATTTGCCGACCGCATGGATAGCACTTACATCGAGCTCAACGACATAGCCCGTGAAATATCCGACATCGACGAAAATACAGAATATTCGCCCGAGCGTCTCGAATTTGTCAACGAAAGGCTCGGCACGATATACCAGTTGCAAAAAAAATTCAACGTCAATACCACCGCCGAACTTATCGCGATGCACAAGGATTTGGCGCAAAAACTTTCGCTCGTTGACAATATCGACGGACAGGCCGACGACCTCCGCAAGACCGTCGCCGCGCTCGAGGGCGACCTCGGCAAACAAGCCGACCTGATAGCAAAGGGTAGGAGAGAGGCAGTGCCACGGCTGAGAGAGGAGATATTTGGACTGCTCGAATCGTTGGGCATCAAGGATTCGCAGTTTGATGTGCAATTCGTTGATACCAAGGATTATAAGCCTAATGGCAGGGACAGTGTTAAATTTATGTTTAGCGCAAATAAAAACGTCCCGATGGGCGAACTTTCCAAGACTGCTTCGGGCGGCGAACTTTCGCGCTTGATGCTCTCGCTCAAATACATACTCTCGCGCTCGTCCAAATTGCCTACGATTATCTTTGACGAAATCGACACCGGAATCTCAGGCGACATTGCGGGCAAGATGGGCGCGATGTTCCGCCGTATGTCGGAACACATGCAGGTAATCTGCATCACGCACCTCCCACAAGTGGCAGCAAAGGGCAACCATCATTTGAAGGTTTACAAGCACGAGGCCGACGGCGCAATCCGCTCCGACATCAAGCCCCTCACCGGCGACGACCGCATCCGCGAAATCGCAGCAATGCTCAGCGGCGAAAAGATAACCGACGCTGCACTGCAAAATGCACGTGAATTAATGAACAACAATTAAGTATTATAAACCCGCCTACGGCGGATTGGAATTTTTTTTAACGTAAATTTAAGCGAATTTTGGCGAATTAATAACGAATTACTTTTTGAAAAATTCGTTTCAATTTATTTAAATTCGTTTTAATTTTTGTTGAAAGTAAAGAAAATGGCAGAAGAAATAAACATAAGAAATAAGAAAGCGACGTTTCAATACGAAGTTCTTGAAAAATTGATTGCTGGAATTCAGCTTCTCGGCACAGAAATCAAGTCGATTCGCGACGGCAAGGCATCGCTCGTGGATTCGTTTTGCATGTTTGAGAAAGGCGAACTCTACGTCCGCATGTACATAGGTGTATATTCGCACGGCGGCTACGTCAACCACGACCCGCGTCGCGAGCGCAAACTCCTGCTCACCGCCAAGGAACTCCGCAAACTCGAAAAGAAAGTTCAGGACGTTGGTCTCACCATCGTCCCCCTCCGTATGTTCATCAACAATCGCGGCTACGCCAAACTCGAAATCGCCCTCGTCCGTGGCAAAAAACTCGCCGACAAGCGTCAATCTATCAAGGAACGCGAATCAGCACGAGAGATAGATAGGGCGATGAAAAGGTATAAGTAATGCATAATTAACAATGCATAATGCATAATTAATAATGCGTAATTCAAAATTATTATGAAAAAGGATAGATTTATCAAGGTATATTCCCAAAATTCGTTATTTGGATGCAACGAGAGGATACTTGTTGACGTGGAGACAGGCGTCAACTACCTTTTTTGTGCCGAAGGTTTTGGCTGCGGCCTTACCGTAATGCTCAACGCCGACGGCAAGCCCGTAGTGTGGACAAGAGAGGAGATAAAGCGGGAATTGTCGAGACATTAAGATATTGCAAAAAAAATCGCCGCCTCGGAAAAGGATCGGGGCGGCGAGATTGATAAGTCTTTTATGATGAAAAGTAAATCACCAAATTTTTTTGGCAAGATATTGCCGTATGTTGTCTTTATATTATTGTTGCCGTTATCATTGATTTATATGATGATAATGACAATTGTGAATTTTATCCAAAAAATCTTTCAAAGATGAACCTTGCAGGGAATACGAAAGCTGCTTTCAAATAGCGTCTGCGCGTGTGTCGTTCCTTGAAAAAGCGATATACAAATCTCAAATTCCATTTATCAACCCATGCCGGGTAATAATCCATGTCGCCCTGTGCAACTTGATGTATAAAACCGCCGCAAGTGAATCCAACGCCATTGAATCCTTTCTCCTTAGCCAGTACAAGAAATTTCTCTTGCATGACCGCCCCCATACCAACAATTAGAAAATCAGGATTTACTTCAACAATATGTTTTGCTTCGCTTTCTTTTTCTTCTTCAGAGTTGAAATAGCCATTCCGGAATCCAATGATATTTAATCCTGTCCATTTTTCTTTAAATATTGCGACAGCTTTTTCTACTTGTTCTTGTTTTGACGCGACTATAAAAACACTTTTATTATTTTGCACTGCATAGTCAAATAACTGAGGAGCAACAGACGTCATGTCAAAACTCCGTCGCTCCACTTTCTTGCCATACAGCATCCTTATTGCCGCCACCAACACCGAACCATCCGCAAAGATTCCGTCAAACTTTGAAAACAAGTCTTTGTTGTCCAAGGCGTCAAGATAGGAGACGGGATTGAGGAAGGTGAAGATGCGATTTGTTGAAGATAGAGTCTCAGAGACTGGGAATGATGAGTTTGTGATGATATTATGTGGAAGGGGAGACATTATTGCAATTTCTTTAAACGTGCAGCAATGTTAGGAAATTTTTCTGCAAAAGGAAGCCAAAGTTTTAATAGTTGCTTTTTCCATAAAGGAATCCAACTGCCGTCGTAATGATGAATAGTATAACTATTTTCTGTCAAATTCAATTCTCCTGTTACAAAATTCTTGGGACAAAAGTATTCCATTGGATAAATCTTATATCCTTTGATTTCTTGAATCTTCTCCTCATTTGTAAAGCCGTATTGCTTAAAAATATCGCTCACCCTTGTAACCACTGTTTTCAAATTTAAAGAACCATCATCTTTAAAAAAACTTTCTTCTGCATACGACTCCATTATTTCCTTGAAGATTTCTGTTGCGGCAGGACTTGCAATGCCCAATCCCGCATTAATTTTTTCTTTACACTCTATACCCATAAAAGCCCCATGTTCTATTATAGGTGTCAAATCTTTTATAACCTCAACATCTGTGTCAAAATAAATGCCGCCATTTCGATACAGGATGTCGAAGCGAGCATAATCGCTTACAAAAGCATATTTTTTCGCATTGTATGCCTGTGAAATATATGGAATTTTATGTACATCATAGTTGTCCTCATTCCATTCTTTTATTTCGTAATCAGGAAGGAATTTTTTCCAACTTTTGATACATTTTAAGGCGAGTTCAGGCAAAGGATTGCGTCCGAACCAACAATAGTGGATAATTTGTGGAATTTCAGGTTTCATTCAATTCGAGTTTCGTTGTGAAAAAAATTAATATATATTACAGTCCTCTTTTTTTCATCAGACTACCAACCACACAAAACTTTGAAAGTTATATTTAAATAAATTAATTAAGGCAAATGGACTTACTAATATCCGCTTTTTTGTTGAATAGAAAAGCAGAAAGAATTTATTCCATCCTTTTACAATGACAACGAATATTAAAAGAAATTACTTTTAATTATTCTTGACAAAAAACATTATTTAAATGATAAAACAAAAAAGGAAACAATGTTAACTGTCATATAATCCGGTCAATTAATATAATTTAAAATATAATCCGAAATCTTTTGAGTAGCTATCCCCTCTTCATAGGATTCCAATGTATTCTGATGTTTTTTGATTGCTTCAATAAAATGATGCTCATTAAAATTTAAAATTTTATCAACAAGTTCTTCATTTGTCTTGCTAATAGGGAATCCCCAAGTTTCAGGGGCTGTATAAAAGCCTCTATCTTTAATATATTCATCGATGTCGGGAGTAAATAAGAAACATGGACGATATAATAAAGAATAATCCCACATGCATGAAGAATAATCTGTTATTAAAACATCAGTGGCGCATAGTATTTCTTGCATATCAGGATAATTGGAAACGTCTTTATCATATTTTTTTGATATATTACTATTGGATAAAGTGTGATGCCCTCTGAACAAAAAGACTACATTTCTACAATACTTGTTAAACAAAGCATCTTTTGCTTTTAACACATCTAGTTCGTTAGTAAAATATGAAGCTTGTGCACTCCCTCTATATGTTGGCGCATATAAAACAACCAAATCATCTTGTGGCAAGGAGTATTTGTTTCTAAACTTTATATTATTTTTTTCTATGTCTTTTTTATTGAAAAAAATATCATTTCGTGGCATACCTATGGACAAAAAAACTTTTTTATCTAATTTATTAGACAATGACATTACTTCAGTAAATTTTCTACTACTGGAAATATAATACTGAAAATTAGGCGGATAATATGATTTGAAATTGCCATTGTTATTAGCGTTTCCACATTTTTTATATGCGCCACCACCGTGCCATGTTTCTATTAGTAGTTGTTTTTTAAGGTATGGAATAAAAGTCGGGAATCCATCGTTTGTTATAATTATTTTGCTTGTTATAACTTGTTTCACCCACGTCAATGTATTTTTCTTAACATAGGTTATATTTTTAAGTTTTTCATTAGGCTTATGATTCAACAGCCAAACATATTTGTATTCTGGATATTTTTCATACATATATTTAAAAATATACCATGGATTACAATTCATGCTTTTACCGCTAAACGATTGAAAATAAATTTTCTTATTATCAATCGGAAATATCCAAAATAATTTCAGCAAGTGTCTAATTAAGACTTTGATATAATACTTTAACATCTTATTTCATACCGTTAATCATCCTTCTGTACGCTTCTTCCAATCCAACTTTTGGATACCATCCTAACGACCTCAGCAATGTTGTGTCGAGATTAAGGTTCAAATATAGATTAGGCGCGTACTCAGCAGGAACATCTTTTATGTCAAAAACAAGTTTTATTTTATTGTCCGCAATCTTGGAAACTATCATTTCCGCTGTTTCACGAATTGTGTAGAATGTTTTCTCGTTTGCAGTAGTATACGCCTGGCCAGCGGAGCCTTTTAGTAATATCATAAATATTGCTGAAATTGCATCCGAAGTGTAAATAATAGGACGTTTTGTAACTCCTTGTGTTTTCAAAACAATGTTATGTTCTTCAATTACTGCACGTGCAAACTGTGCAGCAACTCGTGTATCATTATAGTCGATTCCTGCACCCAAAGTCTGCGTCAGGCGTGCAATCTTTACAGGCAGAGAAAACTCTTTAGCAAAACTATGACATAGACATTCACAAAGACGCTTGCTTTCAGAATAACTGCTGCGAGTACTCAAAATATCAATGTAACCATAGTCGTTTTCGGAAACAGTCTTTTGTTCTGGCGGTGTTATTCCAAAAACTTCCATACTCGACAAATATACCATTGATTTTATATTATTTGATTTTGCAAATCGTAAAATATTCAATGTGCCATTTAGCGCTATGTCTATGGTTTCAACAGGTTTGTTTACAAAATCCAACGATGAAGTAACGCTCGCACCGTGAATTATGTAGTCTATATGTTGTGTTATTTCAGGCAGTTGTAGAACGTTACCAATAAGGAACGTTATGTTTCTAAAACTATTGCCGAAAATTTTTTTTGCCTTATCTATGTTGCGGATAAGCCCTAAAAGTTTCATTGAATAGTTTTCTGTCCTGTTTAAACAATCCAAAAACAACAGAATCTGACTTCCGAGCAGTCCTGTTGCTCCTGTTACGAAAACGGTCGAATTTTTTAGCGACGAAAAGTCAAAGGATTCCTTTATTGAAAAAAAATCCTCTTCGAGAATATCATATTTAGTCATAACCCGAATATTTGTTTGTTTTCCCTAACTTCGTACAAGGCTCTTGATGTATAAAAGTCTGTCGGTGTGGTGATTTTGATATTGTCGTAATCTCCTGAAACAGTGTGCAATGAATGCCCATAATATTTCATCAACGATGCTGAATCTATCATATTTGTCATACCTTCCTCCATCGCCTTGCGATGACATTTCAAAAGTTCTCCAAGGTAAAAACATTGCGGTGCTTTTGCGTGGTAACATTTGCTTCGGTCGGTGATGTTTTTTATTTCATCATTTTCCAACGTTACGATAGTTTCAATGGCGGGAACAACTGTAATTGCAGAACCAAATTGCTTGACACTTTCGATACAATCGTTTATCAGTTTGTCGCTTACAAATGGTCTTACTCCGTCATGAACCAATACTATTGAATCCCGTTCAACATTTTTTTCCAACTCGCAGAGCCCGTTGAAAATAGAAAGTTGTCCTGTTTCACCGCCAGGTACAATCCATCTAACTTTGTCGATATCGTACTTCTTGAGGAGTTTTTTCAAGAAGTCAATCCAATTGTC
>DGIK01000007.1 GCA_002393195.1 Bacteroidales bacterium UBA3824
CGCCCCGCAGCCACAAGGTCGCTGAATGTGTTGATTTTTGCGGAGGGGAACACCTTGGCAAGCACGCCCCGCACCTTGTCGGATGCGTCGCCGCCTATACATCCCGCTCCGTAAAAAAATATTTCATCTATCGTGCCGGGATCTACATTGCCTGCAACAGCCTGACTTACTGTCTTTTCCATCGCCTCTACTCCAGTATGGACGGGGTTGAACCCGTTGCCGGAGAAGATGTTGGCATTATCGCCGTCAGACACTGCCCAATCGCATTTGGTAGCCCCGCAATCTGCTATGAGGAACATATTATTTTTGCTCATTGAAAGTGTTGTTTGTCGGGTGCTAAGTTACAATTATATTTTGTAACGTGCAAATTAAATTTTTTCAATTAAATGAAAACGACGTGGACGCTACGAAATCTTCAATCCCATAATGGTGATGTCGTCGCGCTGCTCCACGCCCTCCATAAATTCGTCGAGGTTTTCCTCTATCAGCTGTTTGCGCTCCTGCATATCGAGCTGACCGTTGTACTCGATGGTCTTCACAAAACGAACCCTGCCAAAACGTTTGCGCTCAATATTGTTTTGGTCGATGATGCCGTCTGAGGTCATATAGAGCGCGTCGCCCGGCTGCACGGAGACGTGATGGCTCGTGAATTTCTTGTCGATGGTATTATTGAAACCGCCAATGGAAATCCTGTCGGCGGCTATGGTGTCGGTCTTCTGCTCCGCCGCCTTGTAATGGTAGAGCGAATTTTTTGCGCCGGCATACACCACGTCGCGGTATTTGCCGTCCTCGTTGCGGTCAAAACGGCACAGAGCCATATCCAAGCCGTCCTCGTTGTTGTTGTTGGCTTGATTGAGCGCGTTGACAATCTCCTTGTCCAACGTGGCGAGTATCACATCGGGTTCGTATTGATGATTACGGATTATAATATCATTGAGCAAAATATTGCTAATCAGCGACATAAACGCACCCGGAACACCGTGCCCAGTGCAGTCGATGACAGCCGCAAAAATTTTTTCGGGGTTGTTGTGGTCTGTTCCAATGGTCTTAAACCAATAAAAATCGCCGCTCACGATGTCCTTGGGGCGGAATATTATCATCGCGTTGAAATATACATTGATGAAGCTCTCGTGCACGAGGATTGCGTCCTGAATGGTCTTGGCGTATCGTATCGAACCGTTGATGGCGTTGTTTTTGAGCTGGAGCTGATGATAATCCTTGGCTTTTTCGAGGGCGATGCTCAGGTACGAGGCTATCATACGGATATTGGCGCGGTCAGAATTGGTGTAGGCGTCCTTTGATTGACAACCAATTGTAAGCACGCCGTTTGGCTTGGACGCCTCGCGCAACGGCAATACGAACAACGAGCCAAATTTCTGCTCGCCAACAACGTGAAACCGCGACTTTTCGGAGTCGGAATGGTTGCTGCACTCGCCAGAATAAGCGTCCTCGTTGCTGCGGAAACACATAGCCTCTGTACATTCGTCATAAATGTCTATCTGCACAGGATCCACTTGCTGACCGTTGAGGTAGATATAATTAAATTCTATCGCGTCCTTGGAGTGGATGTATTTGCCGATAGCAAACAAGTCCATCTTCACCATCATCTTGATATGGTTGTAGGCAGTCATAATGATGGTAAGCGTGTCAAACGAACTTGTAATCTGACGGCTGAGGTCGTTGAGGATGAGGGTGCTGTTGAGCGACTTCTCCACTTCCTCTTTTTGGATTTCGAGGGAAACATTTGCCATCACGAGGTCTTCGGTGCGCTTTTTTACGGTCTGTTCGAGGTCTTTCTCGCGCCGCTTGTTGCGACGGCTGCGTATCCAAATCAACACTCCTACAAATCCCAACAATACCAACGCCGCAAGCGAAATCATCAATGGATGCCGCCACAATGGCCTCTGCACGATGATGCGCAGCGGACGCACCTCAGATTCCACGCCGTCGGCATTGCGGCTCTTAATCATAAATACATAATTGCCGTAATCGAGATTGGTGAACACAGCCTCGTGCCTCGTGCCGATGTCAACCCAACGCCCACGCTCGCCATTCGCTTGGAGCATATACGAATATTTGTTGCCCCCCTCGCTGACGTAATTGAGGGTGGCAAATTGTATGATTATCGTCTTGCCGCGCTTGCTGTCGAGTTCGATGCGGTCGGTGGCTTCGGGAGCCTTGTCGCTGAGGATGGTGTCGAGCTGACGCTTGTTGCGCTCGTTGTCGTCGTATTCGAGCATCAGCCTTGTGATGGTAGGCATAGGCAGGAGCGAATCTACACGTATCTCCGACGGATTGAAATACGTGAAGCCGTTGGACGCGCCAAAATACATCGTGCCGTCCTTGTCCTTGAAGGCTGAACGTTGCAGAAAATTATCAGCCAACATTCCGTCCGAGGAAAGGTACGTCCTCAATACGACGCCTTTTTTCGGGTCAAATTTTGATATGCCTTTTGCCGTAGATACCCACAGGTAGCCGGTCTTGTCGTCGGACACGATGCCTTGGATTACGTCGCTGAGCAGCCCGCAGTCGGTGTCGTAGGTGGTGAATTTGCCCGTAGAGATGTCAAAAAGATTGAATCCTGCGTTGGTGGCTACCCAAATGCGCCTCTTGCTGTCGATGCAAAAATTAACCACCCAATTGTGGCTCAGGGACGTGGAGTCGTAGTCGTCGCTTTCGTAATTGACGTAAGTGCGGTTGGCGGGGTCATAGAGCGAAAGCCCTTGATATGTGCCGATGAGGATTTTGCCTTCGTATTCAGCGAGCGAAATACCCCAAACACTTGCAATCGAGGAGCCGTCGGCACCCTTGTTGACATTGCGAAAGATGCCCTTGTCGGGGTCTTCGAGCAGGTAGAGGCCGTCGCCGTTGGTGAGCACCCAAATGCGGTTTTTGCTGTCGCAGAGCAACGATACGGTGTGGTCGCTTTGGAGTGCGTTGGGATTGTGGCGGTCGGCGCGGTATTCGTCCACTGTTTTCAAGTCGGGATGGATGCGCGTAAGGCTTCGATTGTAACCGCCATTATAACAATACCCATTCTTGTCGAACACTACGGCGTGCACCGACGACATCGCTATCTTGCCGCCCTTGGATTCCTTGGCGTCAAACACTGCCAACGGCGTGGCATCGTACTTGCGCCAGAATGTAACGCCGCCGCCGTAAGTGCCTATCGCGATGGTGTCGCCACGGGAGGCAAAGGCTGATACAAACCTCTTCTCTGGTATCACAGCCGACGACGTACTGTACATATTGTGAAATCCTTTTTGGGTATGCAACGACGTGTAAGACAATCCCTTCCACGTGCCAAACCACAAAAGTCCCTGCTTGTCTTCGCAGATGTCGGCGGTAGTGGGCGAATTGATGTAGAATGGCGAGCGCGTGGGCGACGAAATGATTTTTTGCAAGTGGCGCGACCCTTTTTCACATTTGAACAATCCCTTGCTCATAGTGCCAATCCACAATGTGCCCTGGCTGTCCTTGAAAAGGCTTCGGATGTCCAGTTCGGGCAGGGTCTCGATGTTGTCGGCATCAAAATCGTGAAAAACTCCTTTATTTTCGTCATAGACAATAAGCCCGTTGTCGCCGCCAAAAAAATAATTGCCGTCGCCATTGTCGAGGAAACAGTAACTGCCTTTGGTGGGTGTGCGGTCGCCGAGGTCGCCGCAAGGGATGGCGCGGAGGGTCTCGCCGTTGATGTCAACCTTATAAATAGTGTTTTCCTTTTCCGACAACATCCAAAAGCAGTCGGCGGAGTCCTTGTGGCAGTAGCGAATTTCGTGATTGCGGAAAAAAACATTGAACACTGGTCTGAACGAGCCTGACGCGGATTCGTATTTGTGCAAGCCGTGATATTGCGAAAAATAATAGGTGTTGTTGTCGTTGTCAACATACAGATTGTCAGCCTGATAACTCTTGGCGTTGACTACGCCCACAGAGCCGTGCCGTGGTATGAACGAAAAACGGTCGGTATAAATGTCAAATCTTGAGACGCCCTTTTCTGTTGCAATCCAAATGTTGTCGTCCAAATCGCGCTTGATGTCCGCTACAGAATTGCCGATGGCGGTATTGAGGGTGCTCTTATATTTAGACGACGACATCTGCACAAACGAAAGTCCGTCGTAACGCTCCAAACCGGTCTTGGTGCCTATCCAAACATACCCAAACGCATCCACTTCAATACAAGTAACGACCTCGTTGCTCATACCGTTTTGCTCATCTACGGAATGAAACATCATCTCACACTGCGCCCTTGCGACAGCCGCCGCAAGCGTCGCCATAATCATTATACTAATTGCAAATATTTTGGTCTTGTGATGCGTCATTATCATATACCTCCCAATTACAAAGGTACTTCAATTCTTTCAAAAATCATACAAAAAAGGCAATTATTTTTTATTTTTTTTGTTGCAGAGGTAAACGCCAACAATCGTAATAGCGCAGCCAGCCACGGCGTACATAGTTATAGTTTCGTCGAGGACGATAGCGGCGGTTATCAATGCCACTACGGGGTTGAAATACAGATAATTGGAGGCTACAACTATCCCAATACGCCTTATTACCACGTTCCAAAGCAAATAGCATCCGAGCGACGCGCCAAGCGACAGAAATACGACGTTGAAAATCACTTCGGGCTTGCCCATTATCTCCATATCGATGCCAAAAGGTTCGTACAGAAAATACGGCAACATCGTTATCACGCCCCAAAAAAATACTTTCCTCGTGATCTCCAACGAACTATACCGCTGCTCCATCACCCTCAGCGCAATAGAATACACGCTCCAACACAACGCCGAAGCCAAACTCAGGATGAAGACTATCGGATTGTCGTCCAAGACAAAAATGCCGTTGAACACCACCAAAGCCATACCCGTAAGAGCAATGGCGGAACCGATGGCAAAATGATTGCCGAGCCTCTCGCCGCGCCACACGAGGCGGCTCACGATTGCTGTCAATACGGGATTTGCGCAGACGATGAGAGCCACTGTCGAGGAAGCGGAGGTGATATTGACGGCTGTATTTTCAGCGAGGAAGTACAGCGAGCCGCCGGTCAATCCGAGCAGCACAAAGAGCAGTTCGTCGCGCCAACCTTTGAACCCCACGCTGCGAATCGCAAACGGCAGCATAGCCAAATACGCTATCGCAAACCTGATGGTCATAATTTCAGCCGGCGACATCCCGGCATTGAGCAACACCTTGCTTGAAGCGAACGTAGATCCCCACACCACCGACGCAAATAGCGCAAGCAGATGGAACGGAAGTTTTGATTTGATAGACATAATGATTATTTTGCGGACACAAAATTATATATGTGTTTCCAATTTCGCAAAAAAAATCGACCCCTGCCGCAAATTATCCGCAAAAAAACAAAAAAAATCCCTCAAAAAATTTCTAAATATCGAACAAAACGCTTATCTTTGCGCCCGATAAACAAAGAACAAAATGAATACACGCTTCAACGCATATTATTACGGCTTTTACTTTACTTACTTTGGAAACGAGGTGAGGCAGTAATTCTATGTTTTAAGGCAACAAAAGACAAGATACACGAGCCTCACCTGAAATACAAGGTGGGGCTTTTTTATTTTAACAATCAACAATATGAAAGTAGCGATACAAGGAGTGCGCGGCGCGTTCCACGAGGTGGCGGCCCGCGAATACTTCTCAGACAAGGACATCGACATCGTGGAGAAGATGACATTCGAGGAAGTGCTCAACAGCGTCGAAAACTGCGAAAACGACTACGGCCTCATCGCCATCGAAAACACCATCGCAGGCACCATCCACGCAAACCTCAACCTCCTCAGGCGCAAGGAAGTGCGCATCTGCGGCGAGATTTTCCTCCGCATACGCCAAAACCTCGCCGTAGTGCCGGGCGTAAAAATCGAAGACCTCGAAGAAGTACGCAGCCACTACATGGCAATCAACCAAACAAGGCAGTTTTTCCGCCAGTATCCCCACATCAAACTCGCCGAATGTCCCGACACAGCACTCGGTATGCGTCAAGTGGCTGAGGGCAATCTCAAAACCGTAGGCGCAATCGGCAGCACGCTCGCCGCCAAAAACTACGGCCTCGAAATCATCGCCCCCGGCATCGAGACTTTCAAGAAAAACTACACCCGCTTTATGGTCGTAAAAAACGCGATGGACAGCGGCCCAGAAGATTACAACAAGGCATCGCTCAACCTCGTACTCAAAAACAAGGTGGGCAGCCTCGCTCAAATCCTCAGCATAATGTCTTACTACGACGTTGACCTCACCAAAGTGGAGTCGATGCCGATAATGGGACAGCCGATGCAGTATATGTTTTACGTTGACGTCAAATTCAACGACCGCAAGCAGTACCAAGACATGATAACCGCCATCCGTCCCCTCCTCAACAAAATCCACATCCTCGGAGAATACATGGAAGGCTCCAAATCATGGGAAAAGATGCACGGCGACGACGACAACAAAACAACTAATCAGTAAATCAATAAATCAACAAATATTAAAGTGAAACTATCAATAATAGGACTTGGACTTTTGGGCAGCTGCATGGCGTTGGATTTGCGCAAGCGCAAATTTGCCGACAAGATATACGGCTACGACAAAAGCCTTGTCAATCAAGAATATGCGCTCCGCGTAGGTCTCATAGACGAAGGCGCGGACTCCATGGAATCTGTCATTGCAAAAGGCGACATAATAATTGTGGCAATCCCCGTATCGGCGGCGTTGAAAATGTTGCCTCAGATATTGGACAAAATCTCCGACAATCAGATTGTTGTAGATGTATGCTCCACCAAACATTCGCTCTGCGAACGAGTAAAATACCATCCCAACCGCGCACGCTACGTGGCATGTCATCCGATGGCGGGCACCGAAAATTCGGGACCGTGGTCTGCAATATCTTGCATGTTTGATTCGAGGGCGGTGATAATGTGCGACACCGAAGATTCCGACGAAGACGCTGTGAAAACCGTCCGCAAAATGTTTGACGCATTGAATATGAACCCGATGTTTTTCTCATCGTCCAACCACGACATCCACGTCGCCTACATATCGCACATCTCCCACGTAAGCGCATACGCCCTCGCCAACACGGTTTTGGACAAGGAAAAAAACGAAAAAAACATTTTCCATCTTGCCTCCGGCGGCTTCAATTCGACGGTGCGCATCGCCAAATCGAGCGCGGACATGTGGGTGCCTATCTTCGACGACAACAAGGAAAACGTCATGACCGTACTCAATACATACATCGAGAATTTGCAGGAGTTCAAGCGTCTTCTAGAAACCGACGACACAGTTGGACTCAACGAGTACATCACCAAGGCCAACCACATCCGCAAAGTATTGAAGTAAAAAAGAGTGTCCTGACGGACAGAAATCTTACAAATTTAATCAAATTTATATTTTGTTTGATTTGTAAAGATTTGTAAGATTTCTCGCGAAGCGACTCTCCAACAAAGAATTAATTAATAATACTAAAAATGAAATTTTGTGAAGATATATTTGGCGACAAGCCGTGGATAATTTCGGGTCCTTGTTCCGCCGAAACAGAAGAGCAGACATTGGCGACTGCACGTCAACTCGCCGCAAACGGCATCAAAGTATTCCGCGCAGGCATTTGGAAACCGCGCACTCGTCCGGGCAACTTCGAGGGCGTGGGCGAAGTGGGTCTCGATTGGCTCAAAGAAGTAAAGAAGGAAACTGGAATGTTGACTTCTACGGAAGTTGCAAACGCCAAGCACGTATGGTCGGCCATCAAAAGCGGCATCGACATCATTTGGATAGGCGCACGTACAACCGCCAACCCTTTTATGATGCAGGACATCGCCGAAAGCCTCAAAGGCTGCAACATCCCAGTCCTCGTCAAAAATCCCGTAAACCCCGACGTGGAACTTTGGCTCGGCGCAATCGAAAGGCTCGAATCTGTCGGATTGAACAAAATCGGATTGATTCACAGAGGTTTTTCGAGCTACGAAAAACTCCTCTACCGCAATGCTCCGGGTTGGAAGATCGCGATGGAAATCAAACGCCGCCGCCCCGACCTGCCGCTTTTCTGCGACCCCTCGCACATCGCCGGCAAGAGGGAATACCTCTTTGAACTTTCGCAAAAGGCTCTCGACCTCAACCTCGACGGTCTGATGATAGAATCGCACATCAACCCCGACAAGGCGTGGAGCGATGCCAAGCAGCAACTCACCCCCGCCGACCTCAAAGAGATGCTCGACCGCCTCGTAGTGCGCAAAGTGGCTCCAGAACAAGCGTCGCTCGATTCGCTCAACGAACTCCGCTACCAAATCGACCAGATGGACCACGAACTCATCGACCTTCTGCGCAAGCGTATGGACGTCTGCATCAAAATCGGCGAGTACAAGAAGGCCAACAATATGACCGTATATCAGCCAACACGTTGGGACACCATCCTCAACAAATACTCTGCAATGGCTCGCGAGCGCAACCTCGACGAACAGTTTATCGGTCAAGTATTTACGGCAATACACGACGCATCTGTTAACCTCCAAACCAAAGTATTCAATGGCACTATCTGAATGGGAAAGAATTTGCGGTCCGCGAATGTATTACGTGTGCCTCTCGGCTGAGGGCATCGAAAACGCCACCCGACAACTTGCAGACGAACTATGCGCCGAACTCCGAGTGGACCTCGTGAAGCCAACGATGGACGAGATGAAACAATTTCTTGCAGACCACAATGACGTGCGCTTCATCGTAACTTGCCGCCCAGGAGCATTTGACGAGGAGACATCGCTCCAATACCTCGAAACCGCCGCCAAATGCGGCGCAGAATACATCGACGTAGAGATAGAGCGCGGCAATGAAGTGGCAGCCCGCCTCAAAAAAGCGTGCGAAGGCACTGAATGTCAGTTGATAATTTCGTATCACAATTTTGAATACACTCCCGGCGAATACGAATTGCTGTCAATTATTGACAAAAGCAAGGATTGGGGCGCCGACAAGGTGAAGATAGCCTGCAACGTGCCAATCCCCGAAGCAAACGCCGCATTGATGCACCTGTATAATCTCCGCGACAATATCATCGTATTTGGAATGGGACGGCTGGGCAAAATCTCACGCCTTGCATCGCTGTGGTGCGGCGCAGAATTTACATACGTGGCGGCAGACTGCGGCGAGGCCACCGCGCCCGGACAATTGACAATTTCCCAAATGCGACAGGCTGTCGATGCGTTAGGAATGTTTAAATAAAAACAAAAAAAACTATTGCTCTTGCGCTTGGGACGTGTTTTCAAGCGCAAGTATTTTTTGGGTGTCGAGGATAGTAACGATTTTGTTGTCGTAATTATAGATGCCCTGCGTGAATTTAGGGTCGATGTGCGAATCAAAATCTTGTACTGGGATTATGTCTATCGGTTTTATATTGATGACGTCGCTCACGCGCTCCACTATTGCGCCGGCGATAAGGTGAAGGTCGGGGTCTTCCTTATTGACTTCCAATACAATCACCGCGCTGTCCTCGCTCTGTGGCTCGTGTGTGCGCACGAGGTGGCACTTGTCCATCACGTCGATGGCGGGCAGGATTTCGCCCCTGAAATTGAACACACCTTTTATATATTCCACGCTTTGAGGAATGACCGTTATCTTGGGTCTTTCCGTAACCTCCACCACATTGTCGATGCTGAATGCGTAGAGCTGGTCGTCGAGCCAAAACGACAAGTATGGAGTGGCTCCGCTATAATTTTCCATCTTTTGCGGTTTTGATTGAGCGGCTTGGTGCGCCGTTTTATTGTTTTTTCAACTGCCTGATCAACTTGTTGGTATCCAATACAAGGGCAATGCTGCCGTCGCCAAGCACACTGCCGCCCGATAGGTATTCCTGTTTGCTGAAATATTTGCCGAGCGATTTGAGCACAGCCTGATGTTCGCCGTGTACCTTGTCGAGCACAAGCCCCACGCGAGAATCCTTGTATTTTACCATTACAACAACGCTCTCCTCTGGTGGTGTGCCGCCCATATTGAGCGAAGTGCGCATATCGACAATCGGTATCGGCTCACCCTCGTGAATGATGCGTCCGTTGCTATTTTCCACGTCCTTGTGCCGTATGTGGATGCAGCTGTCGATGATGTACACCGGAATGAGGAAGAGGGTCTCGCCCACCGAAACGAGCAACGCATCCACAATGCTGAGCGTGAGCGGCAGCTTGATGGTGGTGATTGTTCCCAAATCTACCTCGCTGTCCATATCTATCTCGCCACGGAGCCTCATAATGCTCTGTTTTACAGCGTCCATGCCGACTCCGCGTCCCGATATGCCCGTGATTTTTTGCGCAGTGGAAAATCCTGGCAAAAATACGAGGTCGTACAGCTGACGGTTGGTAAGGTGTTCGGAAGCCTTGATGAATCCCTTTTCAATCGCCTTTTCGCGCAGGTAAGCCGGATTCATTCCCGCGCCGTCGTCCTGCACTTGGATAAAGACATTGTTGCCGGAATAGAAGGCGGTGAATTTGATGATGCCGTGGTCGGGCTTTTTGAGTTCGCGTCGGCGTTCCACCGATTCGATGCCGTGGTCGATGCTATTGCGAATGATGTGCATAAGCGGCACGGCAAGGCTGTCGATGATGGTCTTGTCGAGTTCGGTGTCGGTGCCTTCGGTTACAAAGTCCACCTGCTTGCCGAGTTCCTTGGAGAGATCGCGCACAAGGCGTTGGAATCTCAACATCAAACTCTCTATCGGCACAAGACGTATCGACAATGCATTGTCTTTGAGCTTGTTGGATAGTTTATCGACCTTCTCATAAATATCGTGCAGCTCGGGAATGTCGTATTTTTCGGCGATGAGTAGTATCTCCGCCTTGGTATTTACAAACTCCGACACGAGGTTCATAAGTTCGTCGAGTTTTTCGGAATCTACCTTGATTCCAGAGCTTTTGGTGTCGATGGTCTCGATGCTCCTTGCCACGGTCTTCTTCTCTGACTGAGGAGGTTGCACAGGCTGTTCTGGCGTATGCAACGGCGCGGGCTGCAATTCGGGCTGAGGTTCTGGAATTGACGGCTGCATAAGCATCGCAATCGCCTTGAGCTCGGCGGTGTCTATCGGGGTATCCGTCAATTGATAGGCCGCGAGCTGCTCCTTGAAGTCGTCGCTGTCGAAGAGGTTGACGTCTGCTATTTTCTCTATCTTGGTCTCGTCGTGCACAAAGAGGAAAATCTCGTCGAGCTCGTTGAAAGGCAGGTCGGTGGCAAATACAGCCTCCCAATACATATAAAACTTGCCTTTGCCAGCCTCGCCGTCAGCCCAAGAACGGGTGAACACCGTATTTTCGCCGAGTTCCTTGATGTTGTCGAGTATGCCCTTGATATTTACACCACGGTTGGTGATGTCGGCTTCGGGCGCAAACATCACGTAATAAGTGGCTTTGACAGCGGAGGCAATCATTTCGCCGCCGCCGTCCTGTCCGCCGCCCGCAACAGCGGGATGTGCGGGACGACCGTCGATGGCAGCCACACGCGCCAAAAAATCGTCCACAAGTGCGTCGTCGTCTGCCGACGGCTGGTTGAGCAGCTGACGCAACAAGTCCACGCACTCAAGGGTAAGCGTGCTAACTTCCTTGCTCACTGAACCTTGTGTGTCGCGAATCTTGCTGTAAATGCTTTCTACGTCGTGGGTGATTTTTTCAACGGTCTTGAAGTCGTACATCGCGCTCGTGCCCTTGATGGTGTGCATCACGCGAAATACTTGGTTGATTTCCTCGATGCTCGATGGATCCTGCTCCAATGTGAGTATGGAGCCTTCCATGTCGTTGAGCATATCGTTGACTTCCTCGACGTACTTCTGCTTAAACTGCTGTATAGACGGCTGTTGCATTGGTAGGTGTGGCTGTTGGGGTTGATTGTAATTGTCTTAATAACTATTGCAGAGCCCTCTTGATGAAGGAGAGGAACTTGTCGATGACAAACGGCTTCTGAATCCAGCCGGTGATGCCTATCTGCTTGGATTTCTGACGCTTTTCTTCGTTGATTTCCGTTGTGAGCAGCAGTATTGGGATGCTCCGGTATGTGGGGATGCTCTTTACTGTCTCGGCGAGTTCAAGTCCGTTTTTGCGGGGCATATTGAGGTCGGTAACGAGAAGGTCGATCTTCCGTCCGTCAAAGTATTTGAGCGCGTCTTGACCGTCGGTGGCTTTGAGCACTTCGTAGCCTGCCTGCTTCAATGTAAATTCGATTACGAAGCGGGTGTTCTCAAAGTCGTCGGCGATGAGGATGGTCTTCTTGGAATTTTCGTCGAGATTCTTCTCCGGCGAAATCTCCTTGCTGAAAAACACCTCCGCCCTCGGATTCTGCAATATCTGGCGGAATATCTGCGAATTGTCGCTGAGCTTGAGCAGGTATCCGCGCGCGCCGGCGTCGATGAGGTCGTTGACGTACTTCTTGTTGTCGTACATCGAGAGACCTATGATGACGAGCGAGGGATTCTTTTTGAGAGCCTCCTTGGTGGCCTCGATGCCGTTCATCTCCGGCATCTCGATGTCTATGAACACGAGGTCGGGGTCGCACTCATCGAGGAGCTTGAGAAATTCCACACCGTTGGACGCTTCGGCTATAATCTCTACGTCGCCGAGTTTTTGCAGCAGCGTCTTGATTGCGTTCCTATAAACGAGCTTGTCGTCCACTAATATTATTTTCATGTTATGTATGTTTATTGTTAACAATATGTCTATTTCCAATTTACCGTTGCTTCGCTGGGCAATTCGATGTCCACCTGAACTCCGTTGCCCGGCGAAGTATTAAATTCGCAAGTGCCGTCGAGAGCTTTCGCACGTCCCATGATGTTGGATATGCCCATGGTGGTGCTTTCGGGCGTTGCGAGGTGTTTTTCGAGGTCAAATCCTACTCCGTCGTCATCGTAATGAATCTTGAGCGTCGGCCCTGTGGTAACGAGGCTCAGATGCACGTTTTTGGCTCTGGCGTATTTCATCGTGTTGTTTATCAACTCGTTGATGATGCGGTATATCGACAATTCGCGCCCCTTGTCCTTGAGCTCTACGAATGAATCGTGTTCAAAATGGAAGCATATAAGGTGCGAATTTTGCAGCCCCTCGATGATGTTGCTCACCGTCGCCACAAGCCCAAACCTCGTGAGAATCACCGGATGAAGGTTGTTGGCGATGTCCTTTACATTCTCTATCGCCTGCCATACGAGGTCTTTGGTAAGGCGTAGCGTCTTGAAGATTTCGTCTATCTCCGCGCCGCCAGAGAGGATGAGGTTTATGTAGATGTTGATGCTCGATAGCACCGCGCCAAGTCCGTCGTGAAGCTCCTGAGCAAGGAGGGTGCGCTCGCGCTCCTCCGCCGCCTGCGCCGCGTTCATGATTTCGTTGTCCATGTTGCGAAATCTCGTAACGTCGCTGAATATCAGCATCAGGCTCGCCTCGCCGGTGGTCTTGAGCATCGACGCAGTAATCTCGATGTAAGTCTTGGTGCCGTCGGGGTTTTGGATGGAGATTTGGGTGGTCTCGAAGATTGGCGGTTTTTCCACCTTCGATACAAGTTCCTCGATAATCGCCATGTGCTTAGCATCAAGTATTTTGCTGAGCGGCACCCCAGTACAGTTGATATTTCGCCTGATGCCAAACAATTCCAAAAACCGCCTGTTGTAACGGTGGATTTGCAGGTCGAGACTCGTGGTCAGGATGCCCTTAGCACTGTACTTGAATATGCTTGCAATCTCTTTTTCGAGTTTCAGGAGCTTCACTTCGAGTTCGCGGTGCGATGCGAGGTCGCCGTCAGACCCGGATTCTATTGTGCGCGTCCTGATGGCGATATAGTCGTCGAGACCTTCATAACCGTTGATTGGTATCGCCGTGGTCTCGAGGATTGCGGGTTCGCCGCCACGTTTCCTCTGCGATATATATACCGACGGCGTGGGGTCTGGTGCCGACACAATTTGCGAAAAGACCTCGCGCTCCTGATCCGAAAGTGGTATTTCTGATATGTTTTTGCCGTCGATTACCGTACCAGCGGGCAGTCCGAGTATGTTGCCCGACGATTGTGTGGCGGCGGCTATCGTACCGTCGGGACGGCACAGTATCACCGATTCGAGCGCATGGTCGCATACAGCCTGCATGATGTTGGCTTTTAGCATGGCGGCGTCGCGCTGCTCGGTGAGCTGTTGTATGGTTTTTTGGATATATTCTGACGGGCGGGATGCATCTATGCGCCTGCGGATGCGCAGCTTGAGCTCCGCCGTGCTAAACGGCTTGCAAAGATAATCGTCGGCTCCTGCCGCAAAACCCGCCGCGATGTCGTCGGATGTATTGTGCGCCGACATCAAAATCACTGGAATATGCTGAGTATCAGGGTTTGCCTTGAGGTCGCCGCATATAGAAAGACCGTCCTTGCCGGGCATAACTATATCGAGGAGAATCAGGTCGGGCTTGATGGCAGCCGCCTGACTTTCCGCAATGGTGCCGTCCGACAGGGTCTCCACGTCATAATCCTCGCTGAGCATCGCCTGGAGCATCACGAGGTTGACGTCGTTGTCGTCGATGGCAAGTATTTTGTCTTTTCTGTTCATATCAGCAACATTGTAAATATGAGAGCCAGCCATTACACATCCGCCAAGAGACTGCTAATGGCTTCTTTGCATATATCAACACTGTACCCCCTTGCGACACCAAAACGCATCAGCTTTTGCCAGAGCTTCTGCTTGGGTTCGTCTGCCTTAATACCCCGCAATTTTTTTGCCATTTCGTCGAGGACGGTCTGTTTTTCGCGTTTTGGGTCCACTGCATTGTCGAGCGCGTCGGCGATTATTGACGCCGGTATGCGCTTAAGCCTGAGTGCGGCGGCTATCTTGTGCGCACCCCACTTCGCAAACCTGGATTTGTCGGCGGCAAATGCGTAGGCGTAGCGGGCGTTGTCGATAAAATGGTTGGCTGTAAGGTATTCCACAGCCGATGCCGCGTCGTCTTCGCTTGCACCGTGCGACAGCATATACTCCATCGCGTCATACTCGCATTTTTCGCTGCGGGAGCACAATGCCGCAAGCCTATTCAACAATATGGCATACTCATGTTTCAATTGGGCAGTATTGTTTTTTTTGTTTTTATAGTCAACAACAATCATTCTACAAGCGTGGAATCTTCGTTGTACTGGTAGAATGTAATCTTGAAACTCCCCATCCGCTCAATGAATTCGAGCCTTTCGTATGCTATGCCATTGGTGTAGTGGTTTTTGTATTTGATGGCAAGGCGCGTTACATTGTCTTTGGTGTTTGACTCGAAGTCTTGACGCTGTACGCTGAGCAGGAGACCGAGTTTGCGGTCTTTTTCCTTGAAACCATCTAACCAAATCTCACGCGGCGTGGCTTTGATGGCCTCATCGTCCAAAAATTGCAGCGCATTGTCGTAATCCTGGCTTTTCAAACAGTTGTAAAAACTGGTGCCCACGTCGTCGCATTGCTTGAATGCTCCGCACGATGCCATTATGGTAATGATGGCGCACATTATTATAAAAATGGCTCTTTTTTTCATATTCGTAATGATGATGGTTCGTGTGTTGCAGCGTTTATTTTTATGATGCGAAGTTATAATTTTTTTTGATGACTTCATATCATTTGCGCGGATTTTTTTAGTATAGTGTTACATCCACATCCTCTTCGTAATGCCACTTGCCCTTTTCGTAGTAGTAGCCGTCAAAAGACAGGTCGGGGCCGTAATACCTCGGATTGTGGACGAATTGAGCCGGCGCCGAGAGGTGGTCGCCCACCACCATCTTGAGCCGAGGGTCGTATTGGAGGCTCATCACAGCCTTTTCGGTAAACTCAAACACTATCCTGTGCAGTCCGTCGGAATGTTCGGTCTCAAACGAGCCGCCAAATTTTGCAATGAAGTCGTCGTCGAAGGTCAATTGCTCCAATACCTTGCGATTAGTGAACAAATCCGCGCCGTCCCATCCGCATACGGCATACACGGGATTGCGGCGGCTGCCCACTTGTTGCACCTGGTAATATACCGCGCCGTACCAATTAGCAGCCTGCATATCAACGAATTGCGGATTGCGGGTCTTCTTCTCGTCGTCGGTGAGTTTTGTAACCTTGATGCCGCTTTCCTCGTCGTAATGCACCACAAAACCGTGGTAGAGGTATTTTTTGCCATTGTTGAGCGGCACGGCAAAGGTCAATAGACGCACCGCGCCGTCGTCAGAATACACGGACGAGACGTTTTTCAAGAGGTCAAATTTGTAACTGAACGCGGCGTCGAATTGCAGCAACTGATACAACTGCTCCACCGCCTTGCCCGACAAATCCCTGCGCTCGGCGTCATTATCGGCGGCAAAACACTTGTCCAACAACGCCTGCACAGCCTCCTCGCCGCTCCTGAGCACAAGCGAATCCTGCGCCCGTGTCGCAATGCCCGTCAGGAGCAACACTATTATAATAAGTATTCTACGTTTCATAATCAGCGGTTTTTATCAGTTTACAAATATAGTATAATTTTTTTTAATCAAAAAAGCAATTGCAAAAATTTTTTTAAATCATAATTCATAATTCATAATTCACAATTCACAATTCATAATTCACAATGTATAATTGCCATCCGGCAAAAAAAATAATGCATAACGGGTTTTCGTGCGAAAGCCCATTATGCATTATGAATTATGCATTATGCATTGATTATGCATTATGCATTAGAAAACTATTTAATCTCCACCGACTTCTTGGTATTAACCACAGC
>DGIK01000023.1 GCA_002393195.1 Bacteroidales bacterium UBA3824
TGTAAGGCGTGAGGAACGTGGTAATCACCGACACCGCCACCACGACAGGGTAAAGGAATTTTTCGGTAACGCCAATCGATTCGCCAAACTGCGCAATGATGAAGGCAAATTCGCCCACCTGCGTCAATGCAAATGCCGACTGCATAGCGATTTTCATAGGCTGACCCGACAGCGTAATGCCGAGCGTTGCAAATATTATCTGTCCAAAAATTACGGTTAATGTGATAATCAAAATCGGAAGCCAATATTCTGCCAAAGTTGCCGGCGCAATCATCATACCCACCGACACAAAGAATATCGCGCCAAAAAGGTTTTTGATGGGCGACATAAGTTTTTCAATACGTTCACATTCAACGGTTTCCGACAATATCGAACCCATCACAAACGCGCCGAGAGCCTCGCTGAATCCTGCCATTTTTGCCACCAAAACCATTCCGAGGCAGAGACCGAGCGCCACGATGGTCATAGTTTCGTCGTTGAGATGCGGACGACATTTTCTCAACAGCGTGGGAATCAGCGTAATGCCCGCCACAAACCACAAAATCAAATAAGCCATCAATTTGCCCACCTGCGCCAACATCTCCACACCGTCAAACTGTTGATTGACAGCAATTGACGCCAACAGCACCATCAGCACCACGGCAAACAAATCTTCCACCACGAGTATTCCAAAACAAATTTCGGCAAATTTGTGCTGCCGCAATCCAAGGTCGTCCAACGCCTTGAAAACTATTGTGGTTGACGACATACAGAGCATACCGCCGAGGAATAGCGAGTTCATTTCGCTCCACCCCATCATTCGTCCGAGCATAAAACCGCTGCCCATCATACCTACAACAATGGTAAGGCATCCGATGAATGCGGTGGAGCCCATTTTCAAGAGTTTTTTGAACGAAAATTCGAGACCAAGGGTAAAGAGCAAGAATATTACGCCGACCTCGCCCCAAGTCTCCGCGCTTTCCACGTTGACCCACGACGAGCCCGCCACATACGGTCCGGCAAGTATTCCGGCAACGATATATCCCAAAACTACAGGCTGTTTGAGCCATTTGCACAACAGGCTTATCACACCTGCCACAAGCATTATAATACCTAAATCGTGAAGCATTTTATGTTGTTAATTATTTTACCTTATATTTTTGCCCCGGATGATTCCCCTTGGGATAGAGCATTTGAAGTTTGTCAGACATTTGAGGGAGAACATAATTCCTGATATGCGATTTAGATTTATGAAAGTTCATAGCAATTTCTTCCACAGATCTCCAATCAGAACAAAATTCAATTATTTTATTATGTAATTCCTCTTTTTTCATCCTTTGCTGTGAGGTTGCACTATTAGTATCCGAGGTTGTCCCCTTAACGCCCGAGGTTGCAACCTTTGTCTCCGAGGTTGCATCATTAGCGTCCGAGGTTGCATCATTAGCGTCCGAGGTTGCATTACTAGCGTCCGAGGTTGCATCATTAGCCTGTAAGGTTGCAACCTTATCATTATCGATAATTATTGGTGCAACCATATCGGGATGACAGGGAATGTCAATCAAAAAGAAAAGTCGAGCCTCGTCGGTTTCAATCGCTGCCTGCGGAGAACCATTGGCAGCAAGCACCTTTTGAATTGTCGGAATACCGGTTGCGCGACCTTCGGTAAGATTCAATTCTTTGAGAAACTCGCCCAAACGACGGTTGCGATAACGGCGCGAACGCAAAGATTTTGCCTCACGTATTGCCTGCATACTTATCGAACGGTCGGGACCCGAATAACTCAAAATACTGATTCTTTCGGGTTCAATAGTGATTTCCACGGGTTCACGCTCCTGATAGTTTCTGTGATAAAGCGCGTTGACAACAGCCTCCTCTAAGGCCTGATAAGGGTAATTGAAACACTTTTTAGAAAACTCACTATCAGGAACCTTTTTTATACGCTCTTTAACTATATTGATTCTCAAATAGTTCAACGCTTCTGCAATCATCAGATGAACGGGGCCTGTAATTGGCGGAATCTCGATGATGTTATCAGGGTTGTTTTCACGACCTTCGGGGAAAAGTACTATTTCCACCTGTGTCTGTTTGAAAAACTTTGATGGATTTTCGGAAAACATCATCACTGCAACATTTTTTATAAGTCGCTTTTCAACAGGGCCATCGTACAAATCCATCTGTTCCAAAACTTTTGGCAAATTGGATGTCAAGTCGGCATCGGCAAGCCTACTACCTACCTTTACAAGATAATCTTTGAGCAAAAGTATAGAAATATCGTTGAGCGCAATATTTTCGTTGCCTCTCTCATCAAAAGGCACACGGTTTGCCAAATCACGTAATTGATCAAGAAATTCACCCTTAGCCTCTATTGACGAAGTGCCATAACGAATATAATACACCGGCTTTTTTTGCCGTGCTGTTACGTCAGACGGAATACAATAAGGACGACTGTTGCCAGATGCCGCCCAAATAACCAATATTTTTTTTCCATCAACATCCTCCACCGACAATCTTGGGGCATAAAACGGTTCAAAAAGTTGGTTATATTGATGTAATTCACGCTGAATCTTGTCCAAAGAAGATTCTGGAATCCCACATACGGGACGTTTTGCCACACCGTTTTCTTCTTCCACACCAACAATGATGTAGCCACCGCCAATATTGTCGATATCATTGGCAAACGCACAAACAGAGTGGTAAATCGACGTTGGATTCCACCCTTTTTTAAACTCAATTCTGTCCGATTCAACCTTATTCTTATTCAAAAGGTCTTCTATGTTGATTGGTAACGCCATAAAAATCCTATTATTTCCACGCGCAAAGGTAAGGATTTTTTTTGAGTTGGAGAAGGGAAGATTTTATTTATACCGTTGCATTTCATCAAAAAATTCACTATTTTAGTCGCCGAAAAAGTTAATGATTCCGCAATTTCAGCGGCTAATTATAAACAAAAACATTATGGAATTTCTCAAACTTGCAAAAGAACGCTATTCGTGCCGGATGCTCACCGACCGTCCGGTGGAACAGGAAAAAATCGACAAGATTATCGAGTGCGCCAACAATGCGCCTACGGGTGTCAACAAACAGCCTTTCCGTCTTTGGCTTATGCAGAGTGCCGAGGCTGTGGAAAACATCAAGAAAACAACCACTTACACTTTTGGCGCAAACCTTTTCCTCGTTGTGGGCGGCAACCCTGCCGAGGCTTGGGTCAGGAGTTTCGATAATAGAAACATCGCCGATGTGGACGCTTCAATCGTTGCCACGCACATAATGTTGGCGATCCACGACCTTGGTCTCGCCTCCACTTGGGTAGGCAAATTTGATGCGCCGTTGCTCAAAACCATCTATCCCGAAATGGCTGATTACGACCTAATTGCGATTTTCCCAATTGGCTATCCCGCCGACAATGCGCAACCCGGTCCAAGGCATTTCACAAGGAAATCGGTGGACGAAATTGTTATAAAAAAATAATACGTGATACACTACGTTGAAAAACCGATAGAGCGTCATTTGCCGCCCTTCACCTGCACCTCCATTGCATCTTCACGTGCAAACTCTGCCCTGAGTTCTTCTATCGCCTGTTTGGCATCCATAAATCTTCCTTCCGCATAATCCCTTTCACTTTGGGCAAGGCGTTCATAGATTTCTTCCATTGTGTAAGGTGGCAAGAGGTCTTCATTGGCGATGTCCTCATCGTCATCATCATCCATAATGGCAGTGTCCTGCGGCGTTGTGGTATCATCGTCGGACTTTTGCACGAGGTTCCAATAGTCTCGTGCAGTGCGTGTATTGATTGGGTCGGTTGTTTTCATAATGATTGCGATTTTTGGTTTTCTATGTCGCAAATGTATAAAAATATGACGTATGCAGCAAAATTTTTTATAACAAAATAAGGTGGCGCGAAATTGGAACTTCACGCCACCTTATTAATTATAGTCAAAAAAAGCAAAATACTACTTCAACTTCTCAACAGCCCACTGAGCGAAGAGTTCGGGCTTGAAGCCAAACTTCTCGTCGAGTACGCCGGCGGGTGCTGATGCGCCGAAGTGTGTGAGGCCAAATACGTCCTTCTTGAAGCCGGGGATGATGGTGGCAAATACGGAGGGAAGACCTGCCGTCATACCCAAAACGCGGGCTTTTGACGGGATTACAGACTCTACGTAAGCCTCGCCCTGGTTCTCGAACAAGCGCGG
Source organism: Bacteroidales bacterium UBA3824 (assembly GCA_002393195.1). Lineage (GTDB taxonomy): Bacteria > Bacteroidota > Bacteroidia > Bacteroidales > UBA3824 > UBA3824. The sequence goes on from DGIK01000023.1 coordinate 4,170, forward strand.
CGAAATCACAGAAACTACGCGGACATTTTTGCCGGTCTTTTCGGCGATGGTTGCGGCTGCGCCTTGTAGGGTTGCAACCTCAGAACCATTGGCAACCAAAACAACATCGGGCTCGCCTTCCTTGGTCTGGCTAACGATGTAGCCGCCCTTCTTGATTTGGGCTGCGCGGTCGAGTTGCGATGCGCACTTGCCCTGCGGAAGGATGTCGATGTTTTGACGCGAACCAATCATCACGGTCGGGCACTCAGTGTTGGCGATTGCCATCTTGTAAGCCTCGATAGATTCGTAAGCGTCGGCGGGACGGAGTACGAGAGTTGACATCTTGCCGTCGTGGTTGTCCACTTGCTCCATAAGACGGATTTGAGCCTCCTGTTCGATGGGTTCGTGGGTGGGGCCGTCTTCGCCTACACGGAACGAGTCGTGGGTGTAGAGGAATATTGCGGGGGTCTTCATCAGGGCTGCAACACGGAGCACGGGCTTCTCGTAGTCGGAGAATACGAAGAATGTGCCGCAGACAGTCTTGACGCCGCCGTGGAGCATCATACCAACGCAGAGGGCAGCCATTGTCAATTCCGAAACGCCAGCCTGCAAGAACGAGCCAGAGAAATCGCCGGGCACGAATGCCTTGGTCTTTTTGAGGAACTCGTCGGTCTTGTCGGAGTTGGAGAGGTCGGCGGATGCAACAACCAAGTTTTCAACCTTGCCGTACATTGCGGCGAGAGTCTTGCCGAGCGAACCACGGGTAGCGGTTGCCTTGTCGAATGTGAGGTCGTTGAGCGCGGGTATCTCGAAGTCGTTGTTGAGGTATTGCTGGTACTTCTTGGCGAGTTCGGGATTTTCGGCAGCCCATTTAGCCTCCTCAGCCTTCTCTGCCTTGGCAGCCTCGGCCTTTTCGGCGAGCTTCTGTGCGTAATATTCCTTTACTTCGGGGAAGATTTCGAATGGGTTTTCGGGATTGCCGCCGAGGTGCTTAACAGTCATCTCAAACGAGCCGCCCGACTTGCTGACCGGCTGACCGTGAGTAGAGCATTTGCCCTCGAAGTTCTCGTTGTTTTCAGTAACGATGCCCTTACCCATCTTGGTGTCGCCGATGATGAGGGTAGGACGCGTCTTCTCGTTCTGAGCGTTTTTGAGAGCCTGACGGATTGCAGCGGCGTCGTTGCCATTGATTTTTACAACATTCCAGCCCCACGCCTTGTACTTGTCGTAGGTGTTCTCTTCCGAAACATCAGTACAAGAGGTCGAAAGTTGGATCTTGTTGCTGTCGTAGAACATAATGAGGTTCTTCAAACCGAGGAAACCTGCAATACGTCCTGCGCCCTGCGAAATCTCCTCCTGGATGCCACCATCGGAGATGTAAACGTATGTCTTGTGCTGAACCCTCTTGCCAAACCTTGCAGCGAGGAACTCTTGTGCGATAGCCGCGCCAATGCCGAGTGCATGGCCAACGCCAAGGGGACCGGATGTATTTTCGATACCGCGCTTGATGTCGCGCTCAGGGTGTCCGGGCGTTACGCTGCCCCACTGACGGAAATTCTTGATGTCCTCCAAGGAGAACTTGTCGATGTGAGTCAAGATGGAATAGAGCATCGGGCTCATGTGACCGGGGTCGAGGAAGAACCTGTCGCGGTTGTCCCACTCGGGATCATTAGGGTCGAATTTCAAGAATTCGGAGTACAATACGTGTACGAAGTCCGCGCCGCCCATTGCGCCGCCCGGATGGCCAGATTTAGCCTTCTCTACCATTGCGGCTGCGAGGAGTCTCACATTGTCTGCCGCTTTGAGGTCAATTGCTTTTTGTTCCATTTACTTTATAAAAATTAATTCTTATTATTAAACAAAATTTTTAGTTTTCTCTCTCATTTTCACCGCCTTGCGGCGGATTTTTTAAAACAAAAATTAAAACGAATTTTTAAAAATTAAAACGAATTACATATCCTAAACAATTACTTCCAAAATTCGTTTAAATTCGCTATAATTCGCTTAAATTTTCGTTTATAAAAACCAAACGCCGCAAGGCGTTTGCAGTTCCCGTTTACTTCCGCAGCAAGTATTTGGCGAGGAGTTCGCGCACTTGCAGGTCGTTGGCGGGGCGGTCGATGTAGCAGTCGCAACCCGACTCCGAGAAGGCGCGCTTGTCTTCGGCGGAGAAATACGGGATTTGGGCTACTGTGATAATCGACGGGCTCATCTTGCGGATGAGTTTCATCGCCTCCGAACCGTTCATCATCGGAAGTTTCAGGTTTGATATTACCATCTGCACATCACTGTTTTGACGGTAAAGTTCAAATAATTCCTTGCCTGTCTTAGCCCTCAACGCCTTGACAGCGTATTTGCGGAGGGTTTCGTTGAGCAGCGCAAACGACACATCGTCGTCTTCGCCAACAAGCACCGACGTACCACCAAAACTGATTGCCTTGATGTCATCTGCCGCCATCTTGGCGTTGCCATTGTTGATAGGCAGCGAAATATAAAAAATCGTGCCGACGCCCGGCGAGGAGTCAAACCAAATCTCGCCATTGAGACGTTGCACGTATTCTTTTACAATCGAAAGCCCGAGTCCAAGCCCCTTGTTGGAATTGTCGCAAGTCTTCACCCCGCGCACAAAAGGATCGAGCACGTGGTCAATGACTTCGGGACCGATGCCGATGCCACAATCGCGCACGTAAAATACAGCCGTGCCGCCGTTGTTGGACGCGCCGATTTCTATTGGACCCTTCTCGCTATATTTGAGCGAATTGGATATTATCTTGTTCAATATCGACGTGAGCATCATCTCGTCGGTGAATATCTCCGCGCCGTCGCTAAACTCATTATTGACGGCAATCTCGATGCCGCGTTTCTGCGCCCTGCCCATAATTTTTTGACAGACCGACTGCAACAACGCGCCGATATTCACACGCTGCATCTTTACAATGGTTCTGCCAATAATCACATTGTTGTACTCCTGGACAGAATTGATGGACGACACAAGACTACCTGCGCTTTCCCTGATGCAATCGGCGTATTCGTTGCGGCGGTCAGGGTCTTCCGTCACCTTGATGAGTTCCGAGAATCCAACAATGACATTGGTGTCGTTGAGTATTTCGTGGGACAATTTCGACAGCATCTTTGCCTTGTATTCGTCATCGCTTGCGGCGCGCTCCTTGGCGGCACGGTAGTCGCTGATGGTCTTTTCGAGGCGAGCGTTGATTTCTGCGAGTTTCTTGTTGGAATCTTCGAGTTCCTTGGTGCGCTCGGAGATGATGGATTCGAGGTCGCGGTTCGACGACTGCAACTCCCTATTCAACCTGCTGATAGTCAAGTGGCTCTTGACTCTTGCCGTAAGTTCCTCCACCTGTATCGGCTTGGTTACAAAATCCACCGCGCCACACTTGAACGCCTTGATTTTGTCAAACTGGCTATTGAGCGCGGAGAGGAATATGACAGGGATGTCCCGCGTCTTGCGGTCTGCCTTCAACTGTCCGCATATCGTATAGCCATCGACATCGGGCATCATTATGTCGAGAAGTATCAGGTCGGGGCGATATTCCACCGCCATAACCATTGCCTGGCTACCATTGTTGGCAGTGATAGTCTTGTAACCCCTTTCTTCCAACACAACCTGGACGTACTCCGATACAGCTTTGGAGTCGTCCACTACTAATATTGTCTGAATTATATTGTTGATAGACATACTGTTAGTACACGATTTGGGATTACATTCAACATACTTTTTACAGAATACAAATTTTGTGTTTTTTTGCCAATAAAAAAAATTTTTTTTATTATTTTTTTTGTGATTAACTTTGTAGCATCAAAACGAACAATCTACAACGATTTACATTATAATGGAACAGGAAAACAATTCGTCTTTTATGGACTATTTGAAGGCGTGGGGACGGTTTTTCATCTCCCGATACTTCATCAAAAATATCTGCATCTTCATTGCGACGGTGTTAGTGTTTATACTGCTGATAACGCAGGGGCTCAAATGGTACACCCACCACACAGAGAAAATCAGTGTGCCATCTGTGGAGGGCATGACCGTGGCTGAGGCGAAGAAAATCATCAAGGAGCGCGGACTCGAAGCCGTAGTCAACGACAGCACCTTTGAGTGTGCCTCCAAGAGCATCAAGCCCGGGCAGATAATCCCTGGCGGACAGCAACCCACACCCGGCTATCAGGTAAAAAAAGGCAGAAAGATTTACCTGACTTACCTCGCATACACCAAACAACCCGCCACGATGCCCAACATCAACGGCGAATCGGTGGAAACCGCCAAATCGCTCATACTCGGCGCGGGACTCATCCCCGGCAAAATCACCGAGCGCGAACACCCGCACAAGGGTCTCGTACTCGAAGCCAAATTCAACGGCGCAAGAGTGTCTGCCGGCAAGCAACTGCACAAGGGCGACATCATAGACCTCATCATTGGCAAGGGCGAGGACAACGATGCCACAACGCCATACGATGGCGATACCGACATCTTCAATCAGAGCGACGACTCCGACGACGAATTATAACCGCAACCAATGAACCGACTTCTCCGCATATTGACCGCAGCCGCATTGGGCTTGCTTGCCGTGGACGCTACGGCGCAAGAGGACGACGTGCTGGAACTGCCGTTTTTCGACGATTTTTCGCAGATTGACACCACGCCAGATGCCAAACGCTGGGTGGCTCACGGCACTACGGTATGTTATGACCTGCCCAAAAATCCTCCAAGCACCGGCGCGATGCTCTTGGACGCACTGGACAGCAACGGCGTATTCTACAACAACGCCCGCTACGGCACTACAACGGCGGCAGACACGGTGGAATCATTGCCAATCAACCTCGATTACCCAGGAGAAAAAAGCATCTGGCTGAGTTTCTATTATCAACGTGGCGGACACGGCGACCGTCCCGAAAAGGGCGATTCGCTTGTCCTCGATTTTTACTCCCCGTCCGAGCAAAAATGGCAGAGCGTCAAACTATACGAAGGCGGCAACAGTGCGCCGTTTCAACAGGAGATGATTAACATCACCGACGACAAATTTTTGAGAAAAGGTTTTCGATTTAGATTCCGCAACTACATCAGCCTCGGCTCGTCGCTTGCGCCCGACCTCGTGAGCAACTGCGACCACTGGCTCATTGATTACGTATCGCTCGACATCAATAGGCACAAGGGCGACACGGTTTACAAAGACGTTTCGCTCACCAATACGCCCATAATCAAGATTGGCGACTACCAAGAAGTGCCGTGGCGTCATTACGTAAACAGCAACATCCGCGAAAAGGTAAATTATACCATACATTACCGCAACAACGACAACCGCGCCCGCCTGTTGGACTCCATCAACCTCTACCTCACACACGACGGCACTACCGACAAATACGCCCTCGGCACGTTCAATATGCCGAGTTATATGGATTTTGACAACCACAACGACGACTTCGCATATACATTCAAGTCGCAATACGACACAATCGCCAATTATGACGTGAAAGTAAGGCTTGTGAGCGACGCCACCGCCAACGATTTTCCCGACAACAACGAAATCACCGTCCGCAAAACATTTTCAAATTGTTATGCCCTCGACGACGGCTCGGCTGAGGCTGCATACGGACTCCACGGCGAAGGCAGCGACGGCGCAATGATTGCCGTAAAATTCAATACATACATCCCCGATAAGATGTATGGCGTGTATATGTATTTTTGTCCCGTTTACAACAACCAACAGGCTGACAACTTCGACCTGAAAGTTTGGGCTTGCGAAGACGGATTGCCAATTGCAGAGATTGCCACCAAAGCCAATGTAGAAGTGCCAAAAGACAGCACAGGCAAGTTTATCTACATTCCATTTGAATACCCGGTAGAGGTGAGCGACACATTCTTTGTCGGTTGGCAAAAAAACGAAACATCCATCATTGCAGTTGGATTTGACCGCAACACATCGACGCCCAACCACAAATATTTCAACATCGGCGGCGATTGGAAACAATCGAAAGAACTCGGACAAATAATGATACGCCCCGTTTTTGGCGACGTGAAGACCGCAATTTCAGAATTGGGCACGGAGCATCAATTAGCATCCAAAAACCTCAAAATATACCCGAATCCAGCCACGGATTACATCACAGTGGAATCGGACAGCGGCAAGCCGTTGACACTAATGATAGTGAACGCTCGCAGCGGTCAGGTGATAAAGACCATCCGCAATGTGGAGGACGGCGGCACAGTATATCTCGACGACCTCGCCGCCGGCGCGTACATCGCCGTATCACCATCGACAGGCGCAAGTGCTAAATTTTTAATTATAAAATAACCGTAAAAAATGGCAGAAGACATCATAGAAGACGACATCATAGAAGATGACAACATACAGGAAACCAGCGAAATAAAGACCGAAAGATACAACACAATAGTGGATCAGGGGCAGGACTTGATACGCATCGACAAATTCCTCGACGACCACATCCCCGGCATCTCGCGCAACAAGATTCAGGAGGCGGCTAAGGCGGGTTGCATCATTGTAAACGGCAAGCCCGTAAAGAGCAACTACCGCGTACACCCCGGCGACGAGGTGAAAGTATTGCTGCCCGGCGAACACGAGGAATTCAAACTCATTCCCGAGGACATTTCGTTAGACATCGTTTATGAAGACGACGACGTAATTGTAGTCAACAAAAAAGCCGGAATGGTGGTTCATCCCGCGCACGGCAACCTCACAGGCACACTCGTAAACGCGCTCGCATTCCATCTCGGCGACAAGTCTCAATTTGACAAAAATGACACTCGTCCGGGTCTTGTACACCGCATCGACAAAAACACGTCGGGTCTCCTCGTCATAGCCAAAAATGAACGGTCAAAAGTACATTTGGCAAAGCAATTTTTTGACCATACTGTCAACCGACGCTACCACGCGCTTGTCTGGGGCGACATCGAAGAGCCAACAGGCACTATCATCGGCAACATCGCCCGCAGTCCCAAAGACAGATTGATGATGTGTGTATATCCGCCAGACAGCGGCATTGGCAAACACGCGGTAACACATTACAGAGTTTTGGAGAGATTTGGATACGTAACGTTGGTGGAGTGCAAACTCGAAACCGGCCGCACCCATCAAATCCGCGTCCATTTTACGAGTCAAAACCATCCGCTTTTCAACGATGAAATCTACGGCGGCAACCGCATACTTCGCGGCACCACATTCTCCAAATACAAAAAATTTATTGAGAATTGTTTTACCATAATGCCACGCCACGCCCTCCACGCCAAGACATTGGAGTTCATCCATCCGAGGACAGGCAAATTGATGAGTTTTGATTCCGACATTGCACCCGACATGCAGGAAGTAATCGAAAAATGGCGGATTTATGCTGCCGCAGGCAGGACGTGGATGGAAGAAGGTGAGGAATAATTATCTGCACCGCACCGGACGAACCGATTTGATGAGCGTTTTGTAATTGCCATTAGCACACTTGTAGGTTGACCAATCGTAATTTGACTTTGATGTTGTCTCGCCCCACGCAAAATAATCGCCGCAGTCTTCGGGAGATGCAGCACCAACATTGCGGTCTGCCCACAATGTACCAGATGGGAGACCAAGATCAACATACGTCTGAGCGTTTGCGATTCCTTCTATCAACACCAACAGTGTCAGTAGGACGAGAAAAAAAACAGTTTTCTTTTTCACAATTGCGTTAATTAAAATTTGGGCATACAATATTCAAAACACAGACCATTAAAAATCTACATTACAATGCCGCGATTTCGTCTGCCGCGAGTCCAGTGTATTTGACGATGACATCAACTGGCAACCCATCAGCTTTCATAGTACGAGCAGTGGCGAACAATGCTTCGACACGACCTTCCGCGAGCCCTTCCACACGACCTTCTGCACGACCTTCGGCACGTCCTTCTGCAAGACTTAATTCTCTGACTGTCCTGTCCCTGTCGTTGCGAAGGAACTC
>DGIK01000056.1:0-936 GCA_002393195.1 Bacteroidales bacterium UBA3824
ATCCCGAGCGCAGGCATTGCTGCGGATTTGGATTCAGGCAATATCTTGTGCAGGCGAATCGCGGATACTCGGTGTCAAATTCCAAGAAAAAATTTGAATCGATGCAGCCTTACGAGCCTGACGCAATTGTCGCCAACTGCCCCGGCTGCGCGATGTTTATGGATCGTTGGCAATACACCCTCAACGAAATGCAAGGCACTCGCTACGGCGCAGACAATACAATGATTCCCGTACTCACATACGAGGAGTTGGCGGGTCTTGTATTGGGTTACAACCCATGGGACTTGGGATTACAGATGCACCAAGTAGATGTAACGCCGTTGTTGGACAAGATGGGCGTCCCCTACGACCCCAACGAAAAATACCGCTCCCGCAGCGGTCGGCAAATCGGCAGTTACACGCCACAACAATCACGATAATCGACAATTGACAGTTAACAATTAACAACGAGAATTAATTAACAACGAATTAAACAAAATAAACAAATAGACTTACAGAATTTTTTATTAATACGAAGCCGCAAGCGGCATACGAATACAAACTAAGTTCAATTGAATTAGTATTCGTTTTATTCGTAAATTAAAACAAAGTGTTTTAATTTTTAATTCGATAAAAAAAATAATTTGTTTTATTAGTTTAATTCGGTGTTAAAAAACAATACAAAAGAAATGAAAAACATCGTAATAATCGGCGGAGGCATAGCGGGCGTGGAAGCGGCGTGCGTATTGGCGGAGAGCGGCAACCACGTTACAATCATTGAACGCAGCGACAAGTTGGGCGGCAAACTCAACGACTGGTACTGCCTCTTCCCGGATTTCAAAAAATCGGAGGTGGTATTAGACTATATGAAAAACCGCCTCAAAAATTTTGACGTGGAGGTCAAACTAAAATCCACAGTAGAAAAAGCCGAGCCAAACGGCGACGGTTGGTACATCT
>DGIK01000056.1:993-12387 GCA_002393195.1 Bacteroidales bacterium UBA3824
TCTATACCGGCAATGTAAGGTATGCCGCCGACGCTGTGGTATTGGCTACGGGCTACGAACTTTTTGACGCGAGCCGCAAGGAGGAACTCGGCTACAAAATCTACGACAACGTTTATACACAGGCCGACATCGAGGCAAAATTCAAGGCTGGCAACCTGCAGACCACCTACGGCAAAGACCCCGAGCGCATCGCCATCGTGCATTGCGTAGGCTCCCGCGACGAAAAATGCCACAATATGTATTGCTCAAAGGTTTGCTGCGTGACGGGCGTCAAACAAGCCATCGAACTCGCCAAGGCAATGCCTCAGACACAGATTTTCTGTTTCTACATGGATTTGAGGATGTACGACAAGCATTTTGAAGAACTCTACCGCTCGGCGCAGGAGCATCACAACATCCAATTCATCCGTGGACGCGTATCCGAAGTGAGCGAGACCAACGACAACCGCCTGTCTATCAAGACAGAAGACACTTTGTCGGGGCGTCCGATGAAGATGAAATTGGATATGATAATCCTCCTTGCCGGAATGGAAGCCAAGAAAAACACCCGCGAAATCGCCCAAAAATTTGACGTGGAGACCGAAGAATCGGGATTCCTGCGCTCCAAAGATTTCCACATCGGCGCGGGCATCCTAAGCAAGAAAGGCGTTTTTGCAGCCGGCACTTGCATTTCGCCAATGTCAATCAAGGAGACGATAGAAAACGCACGGAGTTCGGCGTTGCAAGTTAATGAATACCTTAAAACACTGTAAACTATGGACTTCGGTTTTTCTACATTGGAGACACGCTCGATAGAGTACGACCATTTTGACCGAAAACTCATCGAGTACCTTTTGCAATACGAGCCGAGCCTCTTGGTGTGCCTCTCGTGCGGCGGCTGCACCGCCACTTGCAGCGCGGGCAATCTCACCGACTTCAACATCCGGCGCATCCAACTGATGGTGAAACGCGGCGAGACCGACACCCTCCGCGCCGAAATCGACAAGTGCATGCTCTGCGGCAAATGTATGCTCATCTGTCCCCGTGGCGTCAACCTGCGCAACGTCGTGATGCTCATTAAGAAAAAATTAACAATGGACAATGGAAAATTGACAATTGACAATCGTAAATCGTAAATCATAAATCAAAAATGAATTTCAGCGATTATTTTTACTATCCGTTTTTGATAGGCACGATATTTCTGTTTGTAGTCGTGATTGGAAGGTTCGTAAAGTGGTTTGTCGGACTGTCCAAAATCGACAAAATCCGCGTGCGCATCGGGCTGTTTTCGATGAAGACGTTGCAATCCGTGTGGGAGAGCATACGGGAAGGATTGTTGCACCACAACATCTTCAAAACCAACAAGATGCTCGGATATATGCACATGAGTTTGGCTTTCGGATGGTTTTTGTTGATAGTGGTGGGGCATTTTGAGGCGTCGAGCTATCACGGCTCAATGTTTTTCCCATTCCAAGAATCGGTATTTTTCAGATATTACGTAACGGAACCCACTGATTTCCCAGGACATACGTTTTTCAACTATGCAATGGAAATCTTGCTGTTTTTCGTATTGAGCGGCGTGATGCTGGCGTATTTCAAGCGGTTTAGGAGCAAGACATTCGGCATGAAACGCACCACGCGGATGCGCTACGGCGACAGGATTGGACTCACGGCGCTGTGGTTGATATTCCCAATGCGATTCCTGTGCGAAACCTTCACGGCAGGCGTTTATCATAACGGCAGCCCGATTTTTAATTCGATTGGCGATTGGTTTGCGTCCTTCGGCAACCTCCAACCGTGGCTCCACCCTTTGTGGCTCACATATTCGGTGGTATTGGGAACATTTTTTGTGGCGATGCCTTTCACGAGGTATATGCACATTTTTGCCGAAATCAACCTTATTTTCCTGCGCAACTGGGGCGTTACGCTCAAGGAACGCCGCGTTACAACTTTCACATTGGCAGAGGTTTACAGTTGTTCGAGGTGCGGCATTTGTATCGACGCCTGCCAGCTCAACCTCGCCGGCATCAAAAATTCACAGTCGGTATATGTCCTCAAAAACATCCGCAACAAAAACCTGACTGACGAAGTCCTATTCAACTGCCTATTGTGCGGCAAGTGTCAGGAGGCGTGTCCCGTTGGCATCGACGTCAACAAACTCCGTATCACTCAGCGCATTGAGACCACCAAACAATACAATTCGTCCTACGACTATCTGGAGACAGGCAAGGCCAAAAAGACCGACCTCATATATTTTGCTGGCTGCATGACTCACCTCACGCCGTCCATCAAAAAATCCATGCTCCGAATCCTCAACACAGTTGGCGAAAATTATTGGTTTATGGACGAAAACAAGGCTCCGTGCTGCGGCCGTCCGCTGATGTTGGCGGGTCAATACGACGCTGCGCAAAAGTTGATTGACAACAATACAAAGATGATTCTCGATTCGGGCGCAAAGAGGCTGTTGGTTACGTGTCCGATTTGCTACAAGGTCTTCAAGGAAGACTACCAACTGCCTAACGTTGAGGTACTTCACCACTCTGAATACATCCTCGAACTCGTCAAGAGCGGCCGCCTGAAAGTGAACGCCTCCGACCTCCGCGCCGTCTATCACGACCCCTGCGAACTCGGTCGCGGCAGCCACATCTACGAACAGCCCCGCGAACTCCTCGCCTCCACCCTCACCCTCGTCCCGATGGACCGCGAACGCGAAAAAGCCCTCTGTTGTGGCGGAAGCCTCGCCAACACCAAAATCTCAATGGCGGAGCGCGACGTCCTCGCCGGCAAGGCAATGGAAGAATTTGCAAGTTACAACCCCGACGTAGTGGTAACGTCCTGCCCCCTCTGCAAAAAGACCTTCGCAAAGGTAAACAGCGTGGCAGTGAAAGATTTGGCAGAAGTCGTGGTTGGGGCGATGGAAAAATGATGATTTTTTAAGTTTCTATGATAAAAGTGTAGTCTGGCAACACTTTTATCACGATAAAAATGTATTTCAACAACACTTTTATCATAGAAACTTGTCAAAAACTCCTTCTCTTTGCAAAAATAATACAGCAATGACCAACACAGGCACTATACCACCACCCGCAAAAACGTAAAGTTTAATGTAAAATTATTATCAAAATCTGTAATTAAGGCATAGATTATGCTGTATTTTGCATCGGTAACAATTGCCAAAATACAGACAAATGAAATTAAGATCACTACATATCATTATAACAGTGCTGTTTGCCCTCTGCGCCTCTATTGCCGCAAGAGGTCAGCAATCATCCACCCTACTCGACAGCCTCAACAGGCGGTTGCAGCGCAATTATGAGAACGGAGTACAACCGGAAGAAAACCTCAAAATCCTGCGCACAATCTACGATATGACCAAAATTTCATCCCCGTACCTCGCGCTCGAATACGCGGGACAGGCGTTGCAACTTTCTTCATCCATAGAAGACAGCGTTGCATCTCAGGCTGAATGGTACGAGGCTATTGCCGACATATACTTCGAGCAAAAGGTGTATTATCTGGCGATGAAAAACTATTATGAATCGCACCTGCTCTACAAATCCGAAGACCCTATCCGCTCGGCATACGCGCTGATGTACTACGGCGACACATATTACATACAGAGCGTGGAAGAGGAGGCAATGCGCAATTACAAAAAGGCTGATTCTATCTTCATACACAACAACCACAACGAAGGCCACGGAGAGACGATGCTGAGAATGGGGCGCGTGGAACTCGGTCGTTACCAATACGAAAAGGCGATGGACTACTTCCAAAAGGCTCTCGGTTTTGCCAAAAGCATCAATTCCACCAAACTCCAAGCCGACGCATATTCCTATATGGCAGAGATTTACGACCAAGACGAGGATTATGAAAACGAAGAGACCCAACTCAACAATGCCGTAACACAATACCGTATGGCGGGCGAAAAATACGAAATGGCTAAGATATACTTCCGCCTCGGCGAGATGCACTTCAAAAACGAAAAACTCGACGACGCATACACCAATTTTATGCGCTCGTACAACATATTCACGGGCTTTGGCACGCTCCGACAAGTGGCAGCCATCGACAACCGCCTCGGACGCATAGGCTATCTCCAAGGCGACTTTGCCACCGCCGAAATCCAAGCCAAACGCTCGCTCTCTACCGCCGACATCAACCAATGGCTCGACGAAAAGGCGGAGGCCCTGCAACTGCTTTCAGACATCAACAACCGCCTCGGCCGCGTGGACAGCGCATACATCTACCTGAGCCGATTCACAGCCGCATCCGACTCCGTATTTTTGGCGAAAAAGGAGGAAAGTTTTTCGGAACTGCAAATAACAATCTCCACACAGGAAAAGGAGAAGGAACTCGCCATCGCCGAACAGACCATACAGCGCAAGCAAAACGTCACAAATATGATTATCATCATATCGATAATCGTAGCATTATTCTTGGTGTACGCATCCATCAACTTCCTGCGTGCCAAGAAGATGAACTCGTTGCTCTCCAAGACCAACGACGAAATCAACCAGAAAAACACCGAAATCACCAAGCAGCGCGACCAGCTCGAACACGTAACGGCAGAACTCCGTCAGCGCAACGACGACATAGAGGCTGTAAACGAGGCAATCAATTCGTCCATCAAATACGCCGCGAGGATTCAGGGAGCAATGCTGCCAAACGCCGATTTTATCAAGCAGCACTTCCCCGACGGCTTCATATACTTCCACCCGAGGGAGATGGTAAGCGGCGATTTCTATTGGTTTTCGGAAGTGAAAAGCCAACGCCCGCCGACGCTGTTCCGCCGCAAGGACGCAGCCGAAGACGACGGCAGCCGCCTCATTTTGGCGGTAATAGACTGTACAGGACACGGTGTGCCAGGCGCATTTATGAGTATGCTCGGCGATGCTTTCCTCAATCAGATTGTCAACCTCCAAAAAATCGTAAAACCCGACGAAATCCTCAACGAACTCCACAACCTCGTCCGCGCCACCCTGCAACAGGAAACCACGGAAAACAACGATGGTATGGACGCTGCAATCATTGTAGTTGACAAGGCTGCGCACACCCTGCAATATGCCGGCGCAAAAAACCCGCTCATCTACATTCAGGGCGACAAGGCAGAAAAAATAAACGGCGACCTCAAATCCATCGGCGGCATCCAAAAGGAGGAATTTCACACATTCACGTGCCACGAAATCGACATCACCACGCCTACCACAATTTACATATATTCAGACGGTTATCAAGACCAGTTTGGAGGGGAAAAGGGACGCAAATTTATGGCGAAAAAATTCCGCGAATTTCTCGTAGAAATCTCCAATCTGCCTTTCACCCAACAAAACGAAACACTCTACAAGCGTTTCCTCGAATGGCGCGGCAACACAATCCAGATGGACGACACGACGATTTTGGGGGTAAAGGTAAGTTAATATAAATTTTTTTTGGATATATCAGCAAAGGTGTTATCTTTGTACCGATTAAAATTTTATACTATGAACACAATCGCAGTTTCGTTAGATACTGACCATCAAAACATTATAAATACTGCTGTTCTTTCGGGGCGGTATAAAGACACAGACGATGTAGTCTGTGCAGGGCTTGCATTGCTTGACGAAAAGGAAAAAAAAATCAAAAAACTTCGCACCGCCATAGAAGAAGGTCTGCAAAGTGGTTTTTATGACGACTTTGACTTGGATGGACACTTGACATACTTAGAAAAAAAGTATAACAATGGCTAAGTATCGCATTTCACAGGCTGCATTGGAAGACTTGGAATCCATTTGGCTATACACAAAAAACAAATGGTCCAAAGAGCAAGCCTCAAAATACCATAAAGATATTGTTGCCGAAATCAAGTTGATTGCCGAATCTGACAAGGATTATGGCATCAAATATTTTGATGTAATGGATGGCTTGTATTGTAGTCGCTGCCGCAAGCACCTGATTTTCTATCGTTACAATGACAACAATGCGGTAGAAATCGTAAGAATCCTACACGCAATGATGGACATTGCATCTAAATTTTAAACTATTTATATATCAGCACCGTAGCATAAGCTGCCACGCCCTCTTCCCTGCCCGTGAAGCCGAGATGCTCCTCGGTAGTTGCTTTGACCGACACATCCTCTTCGGCGATGCCCATCACCTTGGCGAGAGTGGCCTGCATTGTGGGAATATAATCCTTGATTTTGGGTTTTTGGAGACAGATGGTGCTGTCAACATTGGAAATTTCATAGCCCGCCTCGCGAATAATCTCACATACACGCGCAAGAAGTATCTTAGAATCAATGCCCTTGAACTCGTCGCTATTGTCGGGAAACCAATAACCAATGTCCCTTTTGCCCGCCGCGCCGAGGAGAGCGTCGCAGATTGCGTGAATCAGGCAGTCGGCGTCAGAATGTCCTACCGCGCCTTTGTAATGCTCAATCTGAATACCACCAAGCCAAAACGGAATCCCTTCCGCCAACTTGTGGACGTCGTATCCTAAACCTGTACGTATTTTCATTTTAGTTTATAACTTTGCTTTTGGATATGTAGAACGGAGGCTGTTGCGCTTGTCCTCAGAGAATTTGTTGTCGCTGAGGTCAAGGACTGAAAGTGCCTCATTTCCCGAAAAATACGGCGGGAAATCCGTCAGTGCATTCCGTGAAATGTTCAATTCCTGTAACTGTTGCATCCTCTGCATCGACTTCGGGAGGTCACCAATGCTGTTGCCAGAAAGATTGAGTGACTGAAGGTTTTCCAACCGTCCAAAATCCGCCGGAAGAACTTCAATTTTGTTGCTGCCTGCCGAAAATTTTTCCAGCGATACCAACTGCGAAATAGATTTTGGCAGCGTGGAAATTTCATTGGAATCTATATACAACTCCCTCAAATTCTGCATCATACCAAATTCGGGAAGTTTGCTAATCTTGTTGCCCGCAATGGAGATATTGGATACAAAAGTCCAATTGACAATAGTCTTGGGCACGGCTGTAAGTTTGTTTTGCGACACGTTGAAATCCTGCATCATTTTCATTTCGCCAATGCTCGACGGCAGAGTCTGGATGTTATTTTTCGACAAATCCAACATCTGCAAAAATCCCATCTTGCCAAAACCTTTTGGCAACGCCTTGATGCCATTGTTGCTGAGGTTGAGGTAAGGAAGTTGAGAAAGTTTACAAATTTCGTCAGGCAGGGTTGCGATGCGATTGTTATGAGCATCAAAAATCATCAACGCCTGCAACTGTCCCATCGACGAGGGGAGTTCGGCGATTTCGTTGTCGGAGATGTCGATGCTCTGCAATTCCATAAGATAACCAATGTCAGAGGGTAACGCTTTCAGATGATTTTTGGCGACGGCAAGGTTGGAAAGCCTTGACATACCGCTAATCTGTTGTGGCAGACGCTCCAAGACATTCTCGCCAAGCACAAGGTCAAGCAAATTTTCGAGACCCGAAATTTCATCAGGAAGGCTCACAATTTTGTTTTGTTCGAGATCGAGCATGAGAAGATTTTTCAGCGCACCAATCTCCGGAGCAACCGTGGAAATCTCGTTGCTATTCAATGTAAGATACTGCAACGTAGGCAGTTCCGAAATCCTTGACGGAATCTCGGTAATGCGGTTTTGTTGGAGGTCGAGCACCTGAATATTAGGGAACATAAACACCTCCGGCGGAAATTCCGTCAGGTCCTGATTAGAAAGGTTGAGTTTGATAACTCGCTCCGGCACCGCCAACGCCTCCTCCATCGACGTAAATTCGTGGGCATCAGGCAAAAATTCGTCAGCCAAAAGCCCGGTTTCCTCGTCGAGGTACTGCGGCAGGATTTTGCCGTTTTTGTCGAACCACTTGTCGTTCTGCGCCTGTACACTTGCCGCCAAAGCCAAGCAAAGTGCTATTGTATTGATAATTCGTTTCATCTCTGTCAATTTTAGTTATGTGCAAATATAACACAAAAATCGATAATTATTGTATAAAAAATATGCCAATAAATCTTAAATTATATTAGTAATTTTTTGAAGGAAACAATATTTGGATTATATTTGCAAAAAAGTTTTCATTATGTGCAGTTGGAATCCAGAAGCAAGGCGCATACCATACGGCATCCAAGGTTTTGAGATGCTCAGGCGCGACAATTGTTATTACGTGGACAAGACAAGATTTATCCGCGAGATAGAGTACTCCAATAAGTATTTCTTTTTGGTGCGCCCTCGTCGTTTCGGTAAGACACTGACAATGACGATGTTGGAGGCGTATTACGACATCCACAAGAAAGTCAAGTTTGAACAGATTTTTTCCGGACTTTGGATTGGCGACCACCCAACCGAAAGCCGCAATTCGTACCTTGTTTTGGAGTTTAATTTTTCATTAGTAAACGGCACTATTGAAGATTACAAAAGAAGTTTTGACACGCATTGCAAAAGCCGTGTAAGGTCATTTTGCCGTGAATACAAGGATTTGTTGCCCGAAGGTGCAGAAGAATTTTTAGAGAAATCACCCGATGCGGTGGATTTAATGAACAACTTGCGCGACGTTGTTCAGAAGGCAGGACAAAAAGTCTATATATTCATCGACGAATACGACAATTTTACCAACAATATCCTGTCGGATTACACCCAACTCGGTCGTTATATGGACGAAACGCACCGCACGGGCTACTTGCGCACATTCTTCAACGCCATCAAGGACGGCAGCAAGGACGCTTTTGAAAGGCTGTACATCACAGGCGTGTCGCCCGTTACCCTCGACGACCTCACAAGCGGATTCAACATCGGCACCAACTACACCGCCGCCACAAATTTCAACGAAATCACCGGCTTTACCGAGAGCGAGGCGAGGGATATGATTGACTATTACAGCCAATATTTCGATTTTCCTTGCTCCACCGACCAAATCATCGAAACCATCCGCCCGTGGTACGACAATTATTGTTTTGCGGAAGATTGTTTTGGCGAGACCACAATGTACAACTCCGATATGTTGCTCTATTTCGTTGACAAATTGTGCAACTACCGCAAATTCCCGAAGAATATCATCGATTCCAATATCCGCACCGACTATGCAAAACTCAAAATGCTTATCCGCAAGGACAAGGAGATGGAATTTGAGGGTTCAATAATTCAGACGCTCGTAACCGACGGTCAGATTGTTGGCAAACTCGTTGAGAATTTCCCCGCCGAAAATATTGTAATCCGCGAAAACTTTATAAGTTTGCTTTACTATTTCGGTATGGTAACGATAGGCGGTTTTGTGAAGCAAGAGGTTATTTTCAAAATTCCAAACATCGTTGTCAAAGAACAACTTATGAACTACCTTATGGAGAATTATGAGGCAAACGACTTGGTTTTCAATACTTACAAAGGCGACAAACTAA
Organism: Bacteroidales bacterium UBA3824; assembly: GCA_002393195.1. Classification (GTDB taxonomy): domain Bacteria; phylum Bacteroidota; class Bacteroidia; order Bacteroidales; family UBA3824; genus UBA3824. The sequence goes on from DGIK01000056.1 coordinate 10,315, forward strand.
TATCAGATATGGCATTTGATGGCAAATGGAAAGAGTTTTTTGACTTTGTTGCAGAAAGCGTCAAGACTTTTGCCTCCACACGCGACAAGGCTAAGGGCGAAAGTTTTGTACACGGATTCACGTTGGCTTCCACCTGCAAATGCTCGGCGTATTTTCCACATTCGGAGGCGGACACGTCCGCAGGATTCCCCGACCTCTACCTCGAACCGCGTACCGACCTTTACCGCGACTTAAAGCATAGTTATCTGATTGAGTTTAAGTATGTTAAGGCTGATGCGCCACAAACCGAAATCAAAAATAAGGAAGCCGACGCCGTGCTTCAATTGGAAAAATACTCCAAGAGCGGCTTCGTTGTCAAAAAATCCCAAGGCACTACCCTGCATTGCCTTGTAGTGATGTACAAGGGTTTTGAAATGACAGTTTGCAGGGAAGTGTTGGCGGTGGAGATGTAAAAAAATACAGCCGCAATCTCAATCGCGGCTGTATCTATTAGTTGGTGGTTAGTGATGATTACTTGCGTACCCAGTCGGTAATTTACATCTCGCGTCTAAATATCTTTACAAATCCGTCTAAATTTCTTTACAAAATTGTATCATTTTTTTGACATTCTGGGCAACGAAAATCCTCTGAAAAATCCATAAAAAAGTCATAATGAAGTGCTTGGCAAATTAAAATTAAAAGATCAGTGTCGATGGCAGCATTTTTGAAAATATTATAAACAACAGTACGAGAACGGTTGATTGCAGTGGCAAGCCAAACCTTTGAGCGGCCTTGACGTTCAAGTTCTTCCTTTATCCTATGCCCGATGTGTATGCTCATTGCCTGAAATTTTTGTGGTCCGACGAGATTCCAATTTGACCGGCACAAAAAAAGCGTGGAATCCTTATTATTGCTCGTTTCCACGTACTGAGGCTTCGCAATACCCGTATAGCCGAACCGAGCAACGAATCCTCACGCCGTATTGGTATAACAAGGGCACACAAAAAAATCGCGTACCAATATTACACGTCAACACGCGCTTATCGTTGCTAAGTTTTTGGCTAAATACATAATAAAATTTTGCGAATTTTCAGTACGTCAAAAACAAAGCGCAATAAACGCCTAATATATATATATCATCTCTCCGCCGTATTATCGTATGGTGGAGAATCGTTACAAAAATATGAAAACTTTTTAGAATTGCCAAATCTTCTTTGTCAAAAAAATATTTCTATAAAAAAAAACAAAGGCGCAAGCAATCTTTCGATACTTGCGCCTTCATTAATTATGAAACAAAATCTCTAATCCTCACGGTTTAGTACATTCCGCCCATGCCGGGGTTGGGCATTGCGGGAGCGGCGGCTTTTTCCTCCTTCTTGTCGGCGATTACACACTCGGTGGTGAGCAACGTGCCGGCAACAGATGCTGCGTTTTCGATGGCAACACGTGCAACCTTGGTCGGGTCGATGACGCCGGATGCCTTCAAATCTTCGTACTCGCCTGAGAAAGCGTTGTAGCCGAAGTTGCCCTTGCCGTCCTTTACCTTCTGGACAACAACCGAACCCTCCTCGCCAGCGTTGGCAACAATCTGACGCAAAGGCTCTTCCAATGCGCGTTTGATGATTGCGATGCCGGTGTCCTGGTCGTCGTTGTCGCCCTTGAGACCATCGAGGGCGGAGATTGCGCGGATGTAAGCCACGCCGCCGCCGGGAACGATGCCTTCCTCAACAGCCGCACGGGTTGCGTGGAGTGCGTCTTCTACACGGTCTTTCTTTTCCTTCATCTCGACTTCGGAAGCCGCGCCAACGTAGATGACTGCCACGCCGCCTGCCAATTTGGCAAGACGCTCTTGGAGTTTCTCCTTGTCGTATGACGACTTTGAAGCCTCGATTTGGGTCTTTATCTGAGCCACACGGTCGGCGATGGCCTTCTTGTCGCCTGCGCCGTTTACGATGGTAGTGTTTTCCTTGTTGATGGTTACTTTCTCGCAAGTGCCGAGCATATCGAGAGTTGCATTTTCGAGTTTAAGACCGGTCTCCTTGGTGATTACTGTGCCACCGGTGAGGATTGCGATGTCCTGCAACATCTCCTTGC
>DGIK01000192.1 GCA_002393195.1 Bacteroidales bacterium UBA3824
CCCGACATCTGCAACGCCATCGGCGCACACCACGACGAGATTGAGATGACCTCCATCATATCGCCAATTGTACAAGTCTGCGACGCAATATCGGGCGCACGTCCCGGCGCACGTCGCGAAATCGCCGAGAGTTACATCAAGAGGCTCAAAGCATTGGAAGACCTCGCGCAATCGTACCCCGGCGTATTGAAGACTTACGCAATCCAGGCTGGCCGCGAACTCCGCGTCATCGTTGGCGCCGACAAGGTAACAGACATCGAGACCGAAAAACTCTCCGCCGAAATCGCCAACAAGATTCAGAAGGAACTCACCTACCCGGGTCAGATAAAGATTACCGTAATCCGCGAGACCCGCGCTGTGAACTACGCAAAATAAAGATGGAGCGCGGGCGGCTCGCCCGCATTCCAAACTTTCCAAATAAAGCGGGCGAGCCGCCCGCACTCCAAACAGAAACGCTGCGACACACCTTATTATATATAGTGTGCCGCAGCGTTTTTTATTATGAAAAAAATTTGTTATATTTGTATGATTTGAAAAGATTTGTTCGATTTCTCGCGAAGCGACCCTCTCTCACAGGATTGTCGCGAAGCGACTCGCCAGTATTTTATTCTGCCGATACCATCAGATTTTTCAATGCTTCGGGCAGGACGTCGATTTTTACGGGACGACCGCCCATCGTTACGGCGCAGGTGATTGCGCCAAGCAACACGGGACGCTCGTTGCCTTTGAGATAGACATCCTCAATGAATTGAAATTTCACGAAACTCAGTCGGCGCATCAGGAGTTTTACGACAAAGACATCGCCACTGCGGAGCGGCGACTTGTATTCGAGTTCCGACTTGATGACCACTGGGTCGATGCCTTGGAGGTGCAACTGTGCAAAATCGTTGCCGGTGGAGCGCAGAAACTCGTGGCGGGTGTGTTCGAGATAATTCTGATACACGGCATTATTGACGATGCCTTGGAGGTCGCACTCGTAATCCCTTACCTTGAATTCGAGTTCGTAGATGTATTCCTTGTTTTGGGTTCCCATTTCTTTTAGTTACAATTAATCAAATAAAAAATCATTCGGCGGACGACATGTCGCCACTCTTGCTAAGCGAGATGCTGAAAATATTGCGTTGCGATAGCAACGAACTATTCCTGTACGGCTGCATTACCGAGAGATAAAGTTTTTCGGAAGGCAACGCGCCGTTGTCATCGTTCTTTTTGTAAATGACGTACTTAAAATTGACCATCGCGCTGTCGTGTTCAACGAGTTTGCCGAAAGAAGACAGCATATTTACGTAAGCGTCAAACACTTCACGATTGCGGCTTACAACGCCCACGCAGACACACTCGTCGCTCTCTACGTCTATTTCGTATGTGTAATAGGGGTATTTTTCCACGCCCTTGCACGTTACAAGTATCGTATTGACATCCAACGTGTCTATCTTCGCCTCGTATTCGGGGTCGTTGTCGATATTGGCACAGATGCGCGTGATGCCCTTGCCGAGCATGTCAAATTGCGCCGACGCTGGAAATACCGCCCATAAAATTACCGTTGTAAGTATTAGAACACTTTTCATTTTCCGCCAAACAGTTTTAATAATTGCGGCAAAAATACAAATTTTTTGAATTTCAGAAACGTGTGATGTATGTTTTTTGCGTTAATTTCTTATTAAAAAACACGATACCCATCCTCATTGTCTCGATGGCGACTATTGTGTCGGGCTTTTGGCAAATCTCGTACCACGCCTTCGACATCCCCCGCGACCAATTGATGTCGTCGAAGATAGCCACGCAGTCGCCGCCGTCCGCCGCCTTGTTGATGATGTCGTAATAGCGGAGCGTAGCCTCGTAGGTATGGTTGCCATCTACATAGATAAGCCCAAAACGCCCCGGCGTGATGAGGTCGCCGATGATGTCGTCAAAATTGCCCACCTTGGGGATTATATTGTCGATGCCGATTCGCTTAAAATTGCGCTCCGCCGTCTTGCTCGTCTCGGGGCAAGCCTCCACTGTCGTTACAAGCGACAACGGGCTGCCGCTCGCCATATAGATAGTGCCGATGCCGAGCGAAGTGCCGAGTTCGAGGATGTGGTCGGGGTGCAGGTAATGCGCAATGCGCTGCAACAATCTGCCGTACTTGCCATACGACGAACTCGATTTGGCGATGTCGGCTACCTTGCGCGGATGCTTGGTGCCGTCGCCCTTGGCCCCGGCGGATGTTACATTGATGGTTTCGGTGCTCTGCTTAAAGAGTTTAAGCGACTCCTCCGCATTGGAATAGTCGAACTCCTCCTTGGAGAAAATCGCCTTTTCATAAAAATCGAATATGTTGGGCGAATGTACTCCGTGTCCGTTGCGATGCCCCGCCTTAATCAAGTGGCGGAGTGTAAATAATATGTCCATTCAGTTACTTCAATTTCAATAATTTCAATTACTTCAATTACTTCAATTATTTCAATCACTTCACAAAAAATGCGGCTAAGCCCGTGCGGTTGCGAAAGCCGCGTGGTATAGCCGCTGGAGGTGTGTATTATGGATGAAAGTAAAAAGATTACCTTACAATGGTGGCGTTCCTATCGGGACCTACGGAAACCATCTTCACCGGCACTTTCACAAAGTCTTCGATGAACTTGATGTAGTCCATGAGTTCTTTTGGAAGCTCCGACTCTTTGGTTGCCTTGGAGATGTCGGTCTTCCAACCCTTGAACTCCTTGTAGATGGGTTTTGCCTCCTCCGCGCTGTCGAATGGCATCGACATTGTGCGCTTGCCGTCTATTTCGTATTCTATGCAAGCCTTGATGGTATCGAAATCGTTCAATACGTCGCCCTTGGTGCAGATGAGCTGCGTAACGCCGTTGATCATGCAAGAATACTTAAGTTCAACGAGGTCGAGCCAGCCTGTGCGGCGTGGACGGCCTGTCGTCGCTCCAAACTCGCCGCCGAGTGTGCGGATTTTTTCGCCGGTCTCGTCAAAGAGTTCTGTCGGGAAAGGACCCGCCCCTACCCTCGTGCAGTATGCCTTGAAGATGCCGAACACTTCGCCAATCTTCTGCGGAGCTACGCCCATGCCCGTGCATGCGCCGGCGCAGATGGTGTTGGAGCTTGTAACGAAAGGATACGAGCCAAAGTCGATGTCGAGCATTGTGCCCTGTGCGCCCTCGGCGAGTACCGATTTGCCAGAGTCGATTTTTTCGTTGATGAGCATCTCCGCATCCACAAATTCAAACTGTTTGAGAGCCTCGATGCCTTCAAACCATTCCTTGGTGGGTGTTTCGAGGTCGAAGTCGGTGTAATTGAGACTTGCAATCTCGCGGAGATGACGCTGTGTGAGCGCGTCGAACTTCTGGCGGAAGTCGGGCATCAGTATGTCGCCGATGCGGAGGCCGTTGCGGCTAATCTTGTCGGTGTATGTGGGGCCGATGCCTTTGAGGGTGCTGCCAATCTTCGACTTGCCCTTGGCTGCCTCGTTGGCGGCGTCGAGTATGCGGTGGGTCGGAAGGATGAGGTTGGCGCGGCGGGAGATTTTGAGACACTTGTAGATGTCGGGGTTTTCTGCCTTCACCTGCTCTATCTCAGCCTTGAAGATGCCCGGGTCGAGCACCACGCCATTGCCGACGATATTGATTGCGCCGTCGGTGAATATGCCCGACGGTATCGTGTGCAATACATATTTCTTGCCGTTGAATTTGAGGGTGTGTCCGGCGTTGGGACCGCCCTGGAATCTTGTAACGATGTCATACTTGGGGGCAAGCACGTCCACGATTTTGCCCTTGCCCTCGTCGCCCCATTGGAGGCCTAATAATACGTCAATTTTCATTTTATTATGGTTGCTTGTAGTTTTTCTATGTGTACCGTCAATTGATACGCTTTGTAGCGCAATCGGGGCAAAGTCCGTAGAGGTATATCCTGTGCGAGAATATCTCGTAGTTGGATACAGCCGCTGCCTTGTCCTCAATCTCTGGTATGTCCATGTCGTCAAACTCAGCCACCTTGCCGCACATGATGCAGACGATGTGGTTGTGAGGTTTGCCGTTTTTTTCGTAGCTTGCACGCGCCGTGTCGAAGTCGTGCCGTATCACGAGGCCGCTCGCCGTGAGCACTTCCATCGTATTGTAGATGGTCGCCTTGCTTACGTTGTAACCCTTGGACAGAATGTGCTTGTAGAGCCATTCGATGTCGAAATGCCCGTCGGTCTTGTATATCTCCTCCAATATCATAAAACGCTCTGGCGTCTTGCGCATCTTGTTGGCTGTGAGATACTTATTGAGCATTTCACTCGGTGTGTATTCTTCAAATTCCTGTGCCATATTGTGAGTTTTTGTTGTTGTTACAAATGTATGATGTTTTTTTGTCCTGTGCAAATATTTTTTTATGAAAACATTAGTTTTTCCAATGCCTGTGTGGCAAACGAGAGGTCGTCGGCAAAAGTGCCGTGCGTCTGCAAGAATCCTTCGCGCCCGCACGAGAGCATTTCGTAGAGCGGCTTCGGCATCCCGGCTGCGTATGAGGAGATTGCCTGCTCGATGTCGTCCTTCTGCCAATCTAAGGTGGACGATTTGTAGATGTTCCATTTTTGATGGAAGAAGCTGTGCGCCACTTCCACGCTGTCTTTGCCGACGCCCGCCGCGCCGTCGAAACCTACGGGGCGCATCTGACGCTGTGCCTCGCTGTATGTGTAGCCCTCCAACAACAATGTGCGCCGGAGCGCGAGCGGCTCGGTGTCAAAACTGCTGCAAAGCGATTGAAGGTCGTCGTACTCGTCGTCGCGCAGGAGCATGTTGACTGCCGAAACGAGCATCGCCGGGTCTTTGGGTAATGTATCCATGTCTTTTGTCTGAGGTATAGCCTTGTTTAATAATTTGGCGGCACTAATGTATGGAATTTTTCAATAAGAAACAAAAAAAGCGGATAGTTTTCTCTCTATCCGCCGATTTTTTTAGATTTTTTATGTTTTAATCTTCCATTGAGCCACCGATGAGAGTCGAACTCATGACCTGCTGATTACGAATCAGCCGCTCTA